>CAMBPA010000202.1 GCA_945869355.1 Bordetella parapertussis | reverse complement strand
TAACTTTAGCGCCCCTGTTTTGGGTTTGGCGTTCATAGAGCCCAGAGGCACATATGTTTTTCGTTGAAACCGACTTCGGCAAGATTCATCAAGCGGCCGTGCTGAATGTTATCCCACCACAAAAAGCGGGTTTCATTGCAGAACGTGCGGTTGCTGGCGTCTATCAGGTCGCGGACGGCACGATTGTCGAAGTGAAAGGATCGGGTGGTGAGAGTCCGAGAGAGACGAGCGATACGATCCGTAAGCTAGAGGCGCAACACGGCGTGGCTTGGTACAACGCCATTGCGCGTGATACGTGGGGGAGTGGCGTCTGATGTCTCCGAACGAGGTACTGGCGTGGTCGGGTTTAGTGGTGGGCCTTGCGTTCGGAGTAGTGGGGCAAACAACAGGGTTTTGTTTAAATCGAGCAGTGAAGGACTATTTTGAGTCCCGAAACTTGCTCCGCGCGAGATCATTTGCGTTCGCGACGCTTGTGGCGATTATCGGCACACAGCTTTTGGCATTGACGGAGTTCGTTGATTTCTCGAGGGCAATTTATCGTACGCCGAATTTTTCCTGGGTGTTGTTACCGCTTGGTGCCACCATGTTTGGCTATGGGATGATGCTTGCTAATGGCTGTGGCGCGCGCACCGTGGTGTTGTTAGCACAAGGTAATTTGCGATCTTTGGTTGTTTTGTTGTGCTTGGGGATATCTGCCTACGCGACGTTGTCTGGCATCTTGGGTCCGGCAAGAACAATGATCGTGCAAGCGACGAGCATCCCTTTAGGCGGCTTATATGATTTGTCCTTACTGACGAATCAGATCGTTCTAGGTCTATTGCTCGTTGCTCTGAGCTGGTTCGTTTTTTATCGCGGCATGATCCTACGCAACGCAAAAGACTTTTTCGGCGGACTCTGTGTCGGTCTGCTGGTGGTTGCGGGTTGGTTTGCAACGGGTTGGCTCGCTGCTGATGAGTTTGAACCGACACCGCTGGTCTCTCTTACATTTATCGCACCGATCGGTGAGGCGATTCAATACACGATGATCGCAACTGGTATGCGTCTGAGTTTTCCAGTGGCGCTCATCTTTGGTGTCTTGCTAGGTTCTTTTGGCGTCGCGGCAATGCGGGGCAGTTTGCGTTTGCAAGGCTTTTCCACCTCGAGCGAAATGTGGCGTTATGTTCTTGGTGGAGTCTTGATGGGGGTTGGTGGCGCGCTGGGCTTAGGATGTTCAATCGGTCAAGGCTTAACTGGCATATCCACCTTGGCGTTCAGCTCAATGATTGCCATCACCTGCATACTGTTGGGCGCAGGTCTTGCGGCTCGACGCAACGGATAGTTAGACCGTCGTAGACTGACTCTTTGCCTGCGCATCCTTGTGGCGTAACCACAATAACGCCACACCCATTAAAACAACTGGGAATAAGGAGCCAAGGTTTAGGATGTCCCAGCCCGAGGTTGTCACAAGCGCGCCAGAGCTAAACGAGGTGATTGCCATTGTCGTAAAAACAAAGAGATTGATGACGCCTTGGGCGCGGTCTTTTTCTTCAGGTCGGTAAGCGGTCATCGCAAGAGTGGTCGCGCTGGTGAACAGGAAGTTCCAGCCGACACCTAGGATGAAAGATGCCAACATAAAGTGCATCACATCAATGCCGGACAAGGCGATCAAAATGCAGACGAAATTTAAAAATATGCCAAGCCACATGATTTTGCTTGTGCCGTATTTTTTGATTAAAGAACCGGTAAAAAATCCAGGTGCAAACATGCCGATGACATGCCACTCCAGAACAAAAGCGGCATCCGAGAAGGGCAGGCCGCAGACTTTCATTGCGAGGGGTGTTGCGGCCATGAGCAGGTTCATCACGCCGTAACCCAAGGCTGAACTCACCGCGGCAACCAGAAAGACGGGTTGTTTGAGCAGCTCCCAAGCGGTGCGACCTGTTCCCGCTGCTTTTTTTGCTTCCGCTGATTCTTTGGGGAACTGTATGAAGTGCATGACGAGTAAGCCTAGGAAGCCGGCCACCGTCAAGGTGAGGTATGCACCTAAAAATGGGGTGTCAAAAGAGTCTTTTGTATAGCTGGCTAAATTGGGTCCCACCACTGCGCCAATGATTCCACCCGCAAGTACCCAGGAGATCGCTTTCTCTCGCAGACTAACGTGCGTGAGTTCGGCGGCTGCAAAGCGGTAGAGCTGTCCATTCGCGCTGTAGTAGCCGGCAACAAACGTACCAAACACCAACAGCCAGAAGTTTTTGGAATACGCAGCGTAAGCACAGATCAGCGATGAAAGGACCGCGACCAATAGACCTAGCTGAAAAGATGTTTGTCGTCCGAAGCGTCTTTGCGTGCGTGCGACCACCGAGGTCGATAGGGCGCCTCCCACGACATATCCCATGATGGGAAGCGTCGCCATCCAAGCTGCACTGCTGAGACTCAATCCGACGAGCCCATTAATCGCAACGAAGGTGATGTTGTTGACGAGGAAGATGCCTTGACACAAAATCAACAGCATTAGATTTTTATTGAAGAGTTTAGGTGTATTTTCCATGGGGGGATTAAAGCATGGTGGCGTGCATCAATGTTTCGGATGCGAAATGCTGCAGTGCACGATAATTAGTCAAGAAGACTTGCCCGCTTAGATTTTTTAAAAAAGCGATTGTGTCGGATGATCCATGACAGGGCAGGATTCGCTAAACATATCAGTGCCCGCGTTCAAGAGCCTCGAAGGCCAACATGCCCGCGACCATCGCCGACACAAACCACAGTGCCTGTATCTGTCCGGAGGCCATCGATATCAGGGCAGGGCCAGGACAGAACCCAGCCAAGCCCCACCCAGTCCCGAAAACGGTGCTGCCGATGATGAGGCGCTTATCGATGTGACTCGCGGTGGGCAAACGTAAGGCGCCCCCAAGAATCGTAGTGGTCCGTTTTTTTGCAAGGGCGAAAGCAATAAATCCTACGGCGATCGCGCCCATCATCACGAAGGCGAGTGAGGGGTCCCAGGCGCCAAAGATGTCTAGAAATCCAATGATTTTTCCGGGATCTGTCATCCCCGATAGGATGAGGCCTAGGCCAAACAACAAGCCAACTAAAAATTCAGTGAGTCGATTCATGTCGTGCCCCTTATAGCCAGTGGCGAGCAATGAGAACGGTGCCAACGCCCGCGCCCATAAAGCTCAGGGTAGCGACTAAGGAGCGCGGTGATAGGCGGGAGAGACCGCATACGCCGTGGCCGCTCGTGCAACCGGATGCGTAACGTGTACCAATACCCACTAAGAGCCCGGCGATAACAGTCGTGATCGTGTTCGCTTCGATGCGAGGTGCTGAAAGGAAATCGGCGGGCGCAACAAGCATCAACAACCACGGTGCGGCGAACATGCCTAACAGGAAAGTCAACCGCCAGCCCGCATCGCCCGCTTTCGGAGGCAACAAGCCGCCAAGAATTCCGCTAATGCCGAGAATACGCCCATTGGCGAGGATGAACAGGGCGGAGGCAATGCCCAGCAGAATGCCACCCGTGATGGCGCTCCATGGTGTGAAGTGAGACCAATCAATCGAGATCATTTTTTTACCTTTGTTTTCTTACAAAATTGGGCATACAAGACTTCCATTACCGCAAGCGCCTGGGGGCTACTGAAGCGGTAGTAGATGTTTTTTCCTTCTCTTCGGGTGGTGACTAATTTTTCCTTTCGCAAAACGGTTAATTGTTGCGATAGGGTTGGTTGCACGATGCCGAGTAAATCTTGTAATTCACTCACGCATTTCTCTTGCTGAGTAAGCTGGCACAGGATCAACAGGCGATCCGGGTTGGTAAGTACCTTCATGAGGCGACAGGCTTGATCGGCCGATGCCTGCATTGTCTTTAGCTCAAGAGTGGGGGGTAGCGTAGGCATGTGTATTGAACGTTTTGTTGATCATAATTAATGAATATATTATATTGTATTATAATTTGTATATCAATATAATATATTCAATTTATCTACTCTTGGAATCACTAATGTCTGGCGCAGCAACAAAACCTACCGTTCATGGAATTTTTGATCCAGCCACTTGGACTGTGACCTACGTGGTCTATGACGGCC
>CAMBPA010000201.1 GCA_945869355.1 Bordetella parapertussis | reverse complement strand
TCTGCGCGTAACCTTTCGCTTCACCGCCAAACTTCTTGGACAACACCGTCGTGATCGCTGCGGTCAGCGTCGTTTTGCCGTGGTCAACGTGGCCAATTGTGCCCACGTTGACGTGTGGTTTGGTGCGTTCGAATTTACCTTTTGCCATGGCTGACTCCTGACCGGAATTAAAGCGAATAAAGAATAAATAACCTGTGTTTAGTACAAACTGCTTTCTACTGGTGCCCATGACGCGGATCGAACGCGTGACCTCTCCCTTACCAAGGGAGTGCTCTACCACTGAGCCACATGGGCGCATTCGCCGGGCTGGGCCCCACGAACCTCTAATCTATAAGAACCGCGACTTGCACATTAACTTCGCACTACAAATTTGGGTACAACGACTTCAATTACGCACTGCTACGATCTCTTTACCCTATACAACCTGCACGAGCCACTGGAGCGGGTGAAGGGAATCGAACCCTCGTCGTAAGCTTGGAAGGCTTCTGCTCTACCATTGAGCTACACCCGCCCGTCTCGAGCTTGCGTACGTCTAGGCGCCCGCCTCTATGGTGGAGAAGGTTGGATTCGAACCAACGTAGGCGCAAGGCCAACAGATTTACAGTCTGCCCCCTTTAACCACTCGGGCACCTCTCCACAAGAGAACCGACGATTATGATGGAACTTTTCCGAATTGTCAAGAAAGTCGGGGGGTTGTATCGCCTATCGAAAGGGATTAGTCACACGCTTTCACCCTCGCCTAAAACAAAGGATTATTGAGCGTGTGGTTTTTCTTAGTGTGGTAGTTTGAACGCGCCGCGCTCTTGCTCATCGATCTGCGCCAATAGGTTCATCTCCCAAGCCAAATATTGCCGAGCGGCGGCTTTATTGCCATCGTGGCGATCATGCACGAAAAATAGGTAATCAATGCTTTGGCCATCCGTGGGCTCGCCGGGCGTGAGGATCCAATCTAGCCCTACTGCCACGCATTGCTCTTTGGTCGCCATACAGACCCGCAGCTTGCCTACGCCCAACTCCGTCAAATCCAGTGCGGCGAGCTCCGCGACCGCCGCATCCTCTACAAAAACAACGACGGACTTGCCTTTTAGCGATGCAAGTGTTCCAAGCATAGGGCGTATCGCCCATTGCGCGCCGCGAACATGGCCTTCGCGATACTTGGTGCTCGCACGCAAATCCAGCAGTGTTGCACCACTACTTAACAACGCCTTGAGTTCGGTCGCAGCGATTTTCTCCAGTGCAGCGGCCTTGCTCAGTTTCTCAGGTGCGGCCTGGCCCCACTTGTACTGCAGCGCATCGTCACAGACAGCAACCTCCCAGCCCAACATGGCCAACCATGAGGCCATCGCGGGTGCCCGCGTACCATCGCTATCAAATAACACGAGCCTTGCTCCGCGCACACCGACATATTGATCCGTGGCTTGGACGAGCTGCCCACCCGGCGTGTGTTGCGCACCGGGGATGGTGCCTTGTGCAAACTCTTCCGGGGTACGCACATCGCACAAGAACGTCGTGCGTTCTTTGTCCGCGAGCCTCTTTTGAACTTGATCTCCGTTCACAAAAGGCACGTAGTGTTTTTGCGCGAGTGCGCGAGCCCTTGCTTGGCGTTGCTTCGCGGCATTAGGATCAACGGCAAGAGGGTGTCGTTGCACAGCGCCATGGTCAAGGACGAAGTCGGCCAGATACCAGCCCTGGGTGCCATTCTCCAGCGCGACCACTTTATTTTTTATACCTAGATTAATGAGCGTCTGAGCGCCAATAATGCTGCGTGTGCGACCTGCACAATTAATGACAATCGTCGTGTCAGGGCTGGTCACAATATCGTCTATGCGCAGAGGCAGCTCACCGTTCGGGCAACACATCGCGCTCGGAATACTCATTTTTCGGTATTCGGTATAGGGGCGCCCGTCCAGAATCACCATGTCTTCTTTATTCTTGATCTTCTCATTGAGCTCTTGTGCGGTAATACGAGGGGTATCAAACGCATGCTCTGCTAACTCACCAAATGCTTTGCTCGGCAGATTGACGCCTGCAAAAACCTCCAGGCCCGCCGCCTTCCACGCCGCCATGCCACCCTCTAAGTAGTGCAGATTGGTGTAGCCATTATCTGTCAGGCGCTTGCACGCCTTTAAAGACAAGACGTTCTCATCGTCACCCACCAGAACCATGCGAACATCTTTACGTCCGACAAGACGATCCACTTCAGCCTCTAATTTGCTGTAGGGCGTTGAAACAACATAGAACAAATGTTCTTCGCCGTATTGCCCGTGTTCACGTACATCAAGCAAGGCAATTTCTTTGCCGTCATGCACCCAAGACTTTAGCGTCTTTGCGGACACTGCCAGCGCATTTTGATTTTTCATGTTGTTTGTTTCCGATCAGCTTTCAAGATCTTCTTTAAGGTGCATTTTTTCAATGATGGACGAACAATGCTCCCAGCCGTGGAAGTCAACAATCAACTGGCCACGCTCTTTGCCCGTGACTTTCAACGTCACTTTTGTTCCAAGTTGGTCCGAAAGCGCCTCTTCAAGTCTTGCGACATCACGCGATACGGCTTTAGCGCGTGATGTTTTGGTTGATGTGCCTTTATCGGTGCGGGCAACGAGTTGCTCTGCGTCGCGCACGGATAAGCGCTTAGCGATTATTTGATTCGCCAGTTGGATTTGTGTGGCCGTGTCGACGGCCAACAGCGCGCGCGCATGGCCCATGTCAATGTCACCGGCAAGCAACATGGTTTGAACCGCGCTCGCGAGATTAAGTAAGCGCAACAAGTTGCTTGTTGCAGAGCGTGAGCGACCAATTGCCTGAGATGCTTGCTCATGTGTCAGACCAAACTCATCAAGCAAGCGCTTTACACCTTGCGCTTCTTCAAGCGGGTTGAGGTCTTCTCTTTGGATGTTTTCAATCAACGCCATCGCAGCGGCGTGTTCGTCAGCGACATCCTTAACCAGCACGGGGACTTCGGTCAGGCCGGCTAGTTGCGCAGCGCGAAACCGGCGTTCGCCCGCAATAATTTCGTAACGGCCTTTTGCGATATCAACTGGCCTGACCAAGATCGGCTGCATGATGCCTTGGGCGCGAATCGAATCAGCAAGCTCGGCCAAAGCGCCTTCATCCATCCGTGTACGTGGCTGGTACTTTCCGGGTTGCAACTTGTTCACTGATAAAGTACTTGGCTGTCTCTGCGAGACTTCGCCTTGCGCAAGTTGGCCAATGCCAGGGGCATCCGCACCCAGAAGAGCCTCTAATCCGCGCCCTAGGCCTTTAGGTTTTTTAGTGACCATTTTTATATTCCTGTCGTTGAGGGCGATATCGCACCATCACGTTATTAGTTTGGTTATGCGTTGGGGTTGGCGCGAACGCGTTCGATCACTTCCGCACCAAAAGAGATATACGCCTGGGCACCACGCGAGCTTGGGTCGTAGACGACGCCTGGCAACCCATGACTGGGCGCTTCGGCTAATCGTACGTTTCTGGGCACGATAGTTTTAAATACTTTTTCACCGAAGTGCGCTTCGAGTTGAGCGGAAACCTGTTGTTGCAAGGTGACTCTCGGGTCATACATGACGCGAAGTAATCCAATCAAACTGAGTTCTGGATTGATATTGCGGTGAACGCGTTTAATTGTGTTGACGAGATCGGACAACCCCTCCAGTGCAAAGTATTCACACTGCATAGGAATGATCACGCCATGCGCTGCCGCTAAGCCGTTAAGCGTTAAGAGGGAAAGCGTAGGAGGGCAATCAATGAGGACAAAATCATATTCATCTGCAACACCGGAGAGGGCCTGTTTTAATTGAAGCTCTCGTTCGTCCATGCCGACTAGGTCAATCTCCGCGCCAGAGAGCTCACGGTTTGCTGGCAATACATCGTAGCCACCACTGGTCGAGGGTACACGCGCCTGAGCAATCGACGCTTCTCCAATCAGCACATCGTATAAATTGTGTGCCAGGGTGCTTTTGTCTATCCCACTACCCATTGTCGCGTTGCCCTGCGGGTCTAAATCAATCAACAAAACGCGTTGCTTTAGTTTTGCAAGCCCAGCAGCTAAGTTAATGGCCGTAG
>CAMBPA010000200.1 GCA_945869355.1 Bordetella parapertussis | reverse complement strand
AGGTTAACGAGCGTACTTTTACCCGAGCCACTATGACCCACCAAGCCGATCATTTCACCGGGTTTGATGTCGAGACTCACGCCTTCAAGAATGCGGCGACTACCATGCCGGAAGCTCACATCACGAATCGAAATAGCGCCTTCAACACGCTTAACTCTGATTGGATTGGTTGGCTCCGGAACGCTCGAGTTGTGATCAAGAATATCAAAAATTCGTTTAGCACCCGCCGCTGCTTTTTGTGTGTGCGACACAATGCGGCTCATGGAATCCAGTCGGCCATAAAAGCGCCCGATGTAGGCAATGAATGCTACTAGCACACCGACCGTTACGCCATGATGCATGACCAACCAAATACCAAAACCCCACACCACGAGTAAACCAACTTCAGTCAGCATCGTGACAGTCGGAGCGAACAAACTCCACGTGCGGTTGAGTTTGTCGTTGACAGTGAGATTGTGATGATTGGCATCGCGAAAACGCTCTGATTCACGCGACTCTTGAGCAAATGCTTTGACAACGCGAATACCTGGAATGGTATCGGCGAGTACATTCGTTACATCGCCCCAGATACGATCAATTTTCTCAAAGCCTGTACGTAAACGATCACGCACCGAATGGATCATCCACGCAATTAGAGGCAAGGGTAACAACGTAATAATTGTCAGCCAGGGATTTATAGAAAACAAAATCACGGCTGTCATAATCAACAACAGCACGTCAGTGGCGAAATCGAGAGCGTGCAGTGAAAGGAAGACGCAGATGCGATCCGATTCATTACCAATCCGTGCAATCAAATCGCCGGTACGCTTAGCACCAAAATATTCTAGGCTGAGCTGCATCAGGTGATCAAAGGTCGCGGTGCGCAAATGCGCGCCAATTCGCTCTGAAACTAATGCCAGCAGATACGTGCGCCACCAACCCAAAATCCACGCGGTGAGTGCGGCGGCCAACAGACCCGACAGATAAATGAGCACATCATGCGTATCGATTTGCTCACCGGTGTGGGTCGGGATCAGGATCTCGTCCATCAATGGCATGGACAGGTAAGGCGGCACGAGAGTCGCGGCCGTCGCGGCCAGGGTTAGGAAAAATCCCAGCAATAACTGCATTTTGTAGGGCTTGGCAAAACGCCACAGGCGAAACAAGACCCACGTCGACACCGGCTCGAGCAGTTCCCGATGGCAGGTTGGGCACTCTTCTGTTTCATCCGGTAGCGGCGACTGGCAGCTCGGGCACAACGCAGCGCCCTCAACCTCGGGGATAGCTAGCCCAGCCTGGCTGGCTTCAAGGCGCTCGTATTGGCGCAGCAGGCGTATCGCGCCGACTTCCTGCTCTAAGGTAAATCGCCAACGCGCCAAACAGCTTTGTGCATCGTGCAATGACAAGGTACCCACACCCGCATGGTCGGTGTGCTCAAGCTTCATCCCGGGCTGCAACGTCCAGCTGATCCACCCTCCACCAGCTGAATCGCTTATCATTCGCTGATTGGTTAGTAAAACGCGGCTGCTTACAAAGCGCATCTCTGCGTCTAGATCCGGCTCCATCGTGGCAAGAACGGTCTCACCTTCATGAAGCTCTGGCTTTGAACGAAGCGTAGCCGTTTGCACAGCGAGTGAGTCAGGAACCGGAATGGATGAAGCGCTTGGCGGCATGGGTTGGAGTTTTTAAGGCAGTGAAATTCCGTGGTGTCGCAAAATATCAGTCTCTGTTTCAGTTCGTTGGTACGACTTAGCTGGTCTCATTAGCAACACGGATTGTCGCCGAAGTCAGCCTGCCCGTCCAATAACCCCTGTATATTACTTTGTGTCCGGCCCTAGCTCTATATGAACGCCCCCAATAAAGACGCCCTTACCCCTCCCTCACCGCTGGGATTGGAGATCGTAAAAATCACCTACCTCAAGGGTCCCAATATGTGGACCTATACCGAGGTACTGGAAGCCTGGCTCGATCTGGGTATCTTGGAAGAATGGCCGAGCAACCGAATTCCGGGCTTTGTCGACCGTTTGCTTGATGTCCTACCCTCTTTAGGCACACATTTCTGCAGCCCTGGAGTGCCGGGTGGCTTTCTATTGCGCTTGCGCGAAGGCACGTGGATGGGGCACGTACTCGAGCACATCGTCATCGAGCTATTAGAAGCCGCCGGATTGGAAGCCGGCTTTGGTCAAACCCGAGAAACCATACGCTCGGGCTTGTATCGCATGGTATTTAGGGTCCCCAACGAAAAAATCGGTCGGGTCGCTTTGAAAGCCGGTCATGAATTACTGCATGCCGTACTTAACCATCAGCCATTCGACATCAACCCTGCCGTCAACGAAATCCGCTACTACATCGATGTCCGTTATCTTGGACCCAGCACTGCGCATATCGTCAAATGCGCGACCAAACGAAAAATACCGCACATACGTTTAAATGAAGGCAACTTGGTTCAGCTCGGCTATGGCGCGCGTCAGATCCGCATCTGGACCGCAGAAACTGATCTCACCAGCGCCATTGCCGAAGGAATCGCGGGCAATAAAGATTTAACCAAAGAACTGCTCAAAAGTTGTGGCATACCTGTACCCAAAGGCGAGTTGGCGGAAAGTATCCATGATGCTTGGAGCGTCGCCGAAGATTTGGGCCTACCGGTAGTCGTTAAACCATCCGATGGCAATCGCGGCCGCGGGGTCATGGTCAATTTGTCTCAGCATGCAGAAATTGAAAAAGCTTGGCATTTGGCCAAAGCAGAAGGCAGCGACGTCATCATAGAAAACTACATCGCTGGCGACGAACACCGCGTATTAGTCGTCGGCGGTAACGTCGTTGCCGCATGCCGGGGCGAAGCGGCCTGGATAGTCGGCGATGGCCAGTCGTCGGTTCAGCAATTAGTCGATAGCCAGATTAATAGTGACCCTCGCCGGGGAAAATCAGACATCCACCCGCTCGAAACTATTCAACTACGCAGCGTCGTGCTGGCTAATTTAGAGCGTCAGGGTATGGGGCCAGATTCCATACCCGAAACCGGTCGTCGAGTCTTAGTATCTGCCAATGGAAATCATGCGATTGATTGCACCGATGACTTGCATCCCGACGTAGCTCATATCTGCACCCTGGCGGCCAAAGTCATTGGGCTAGATATCGCCGGTATCGATTTAGTCTGCCGCGATATTCGTCAACCGCTAGCCGAGCAAGGCGGCGCTATTGTCGAAGTCAATGCAGGGCCTAGCCTTTTAATGCATCTGAACCCTGCACAGGGTCAGCCACGCGCTGTGGGAGAAGCCATCTTGAGTCATTTATTTCAAGATGATACGCACGGCAGGATACCCATCGTTGGTGTGTCTGGTAGCCTTCATAGCAGCCACATAGCGATGCTGGTTGCCTGGCTATTACAGCTCTCTGGACATCAAGTGGGTTTAGCGTGTAGTGACGGAATGTTTGTGGGCAAACGCAAGCTGGAAAATTACGATGCTTCAGTATGGGAATCCGGACGGCGATTACTGATTAACCGCAATGTAGAAGCTGCCGTCTTTGAAAGCGACCCTATATCGCTACTCACCGAAGGTCTACCTTACGACCGCTGCCAAGTGGGTATTGTGACGGACAGCCTACCCGTGCCTGGCCTAGATGAGCATCTCATGCCTGAGGCTGAGCATCGGTTCAAAATTATGCGAACCCAAGTTGATGTCGTGTTGCCATCCGGTGCGGCGGTACTCAACGCAGACGATCCGACGGTGCTTGATATGGCCAAACTATGCGATGGCGATGTGATTCTTTACGCAATCGATGGTCAACACCCTGCCCTGATTGCACATCGTGCTGAGGGTAAGCGCACCGTCTTCATGCACGACGACATCGTTGTCCACGATGATGGCCACCATCGTTTTGAACTCATCGTTAGAAATGATTTGCCTGATGTAGTTCGTGCTATGCCCGACGATGTGCTGCTCGCTTCAGTCGGTGCTGGATTGGCGCTCGCGATGGAAGTCGATACGATTGCCACAGCCCTTAAAACATTCGAACCCCTTCATTCTGGTCATAAGCTCACGGCTTAATGCGTAACAGAGACTGATTACATCCATGGAATTGATACAAACTCG
>CAMBPA010000199.1 GCA_945869355.1 Bordetella parapertussis | reverse complement strand
TATTGCGAAAGTCTCTGATACGGCGTCTCGACAACGAGCCGGCAAGCAATTCATCACACTTGAGGATCAGGATGCGTTGATTCGCCCAGTTCCCGTGTTTGAGGGGGCGATTCACTTAGCGTTGATGTCGACCCGCCAACGCCTATTGGTGATTCCGCTCGACGAAGTCAAGGCACTTGCGTCGGGTGGACGCGGAACCATTCTGATGGGTATCGATGCCCCGGATAAGTTGGCGCAGTGCGTTCCGCTCGCCAAAGCTGGCATGCGCGTGGTGGGTCTCTACAGAAACAAGCAGGTCGAAGACGTTGTTTCAGGATCTCAGCTAGGGGAATATCTCTCGAAGCGGGCCCGCAAGGGAAAATTGCTTAATATTCGTTCGAAAAATCCGGTTCTTTCGCCCGTGCTTTGAAAGTAAAATGCGCAGCAAGTTATATCTGAATCTTATAGGGCAGCAAGTCTCATGACGTTTCAAGTCACTATCGCACCAAGCCAACACCAGTTCACAGTGACGGCCGAGCAAACCGTTTTGGATGCGGCCTTAGCCGCGGGCATTCTCTTGCCTTACAGTTGTCGTAGTGGCGCATGCTCCACCTGCAAAGCCAAGATCGTGTCGGGCACCATACAGCCCGTGCCCAGCGCGGAGGTGATACTTAGCCTCGAAGAGCGCGAGGCAGGTTATACCTTGTTGTGTCAAGCGCGTGCCATCAGCGATCTGGTTGTCGAGTCCCGCGAGATCCGCTTGGCCTCTGATATTCAAGTACGTAAATTACCGTCGCGTGTGACGTCTATTTCCCGTCCCGTACCAGACGTGGCTGTCTTGCAGTTACAACTGCCTGCAACGGAGACCTTCAAGTTTTACGCGGGTCAATACGTCGAATTAATTCTGAAGGACGGAAAGCGTCGGAGCTATTCGATGGCCAATCCGCCCCACGCAGCCTCTGCGCTTGAGTTGCATATTCGGCACTTACATGGCGGGTTATTTACTGATCATGTGTTTGGTGTAGGCGCGACTCAAATGAAAGAGCGCGAGATCCTGCGTATTGAGGGGCCGCTGGGCTCATTCTTTTTGCGTGAAGACAGCGACTTGCCGATTGTGATGGTCGCGAGCGGTACCGGTTTTGCGCCGATTAAAGCAATCATTGAACATATGGTGCATCAGGATATTAAGCGACCCGTCACGCTGTACTGGGGAGGGCGCCGTCCGTACGACCTCTACATGCACGCACTCGCGCAAAACTGGGCAGCGACCATTCCAAATTTCAGCTATGTCCCGGTGGTATCCGATGCATTGCCGCAAGACGCTTGGACTGGCCGCACTGGGTTCGTGCACAAAGCGGTTATGCAGGATTTCCCTGACATGACTGGGCATCAGGTGTACGCCTGCGGAGCCCCCATCGTGGTGGATTCCGCGCGCCGAGATTTCGTGGCGCAGTGTCATTTGCCTGAGGACGCTTTTTTTGCTGATTCGTTTACCTCGGAAGCCGATCTGGCAGCATTAAAATAGTTTGATATTTTGCAGTTCAGCCTTTTTCAATAGGAAGTCTAGCGTGACGTTTCTTAATCGTATTGCTGTAGTCCTTGGCGTTAGCTGTTTGTTTAGTGGTGCAGCCATTGCTAACCCCGTCGAAGTGGAGGTCTGGCACACCCTGCGCGCAACCCATAAAAGTGAGTTTGAAAAATTAGCAAAGCAATTCAATGGCGACCAAAGTGAGGTTGTGGTTGTTTTGAAGGCTTTCCCGGATCAAGCCGCTTTGCGCAGCGAAGAAGCGCGGGCAGCTTTTGCAAAGAAGAAGCCAGCATTAATTCAACTCGACGACAACCGGTCGCCAGAAATCATTGCGCAACACAAAGATATTGTTCCCTTGCATCAGTTGCTCAAACAGTATCCGATTAAAGACGCCACGTGGTTTTTAAATCAAACCACAGGGTTTATGCGTGACGCGAAAGGTCAACTGACTGCTTTCCCGTTTATGGCTGAGATCCCGGTGATGTTTTACAACCTGGACGGCTACAAAAAGGCTGGTTTGAATCCTTCGCAACCTGCTAAAACGTGGCCCGCGTTGCAAGATCATCTGCTTGCTTTACGGGATAAAGCCCATTATCAGTGCCCCTTTGCCATCAGCTATCAAGTCAATACCCAACTTGAGAACCTCGCTCCCATTAATGGCTCGCTCTACGTGACCCCGACCAACGGTTTGGATAACGCACGCGCACCCCAGCTCAATCTTTCCGATGCTGTATTCATGCGACATATTTCGATTATGGTCAGCTGGAAACGTTCTGAACTGCTGATGCATAACGGAAACAGTAACGAGGCTGATCGCATGTTTGCTGAAAATCGTTGTGCGGTGATCACCACAACGTCTGGTGCCTTGGCGCAAATGCAAAACACCCGAGGACTCAGTTTTGGCGTCGCGCCCATGCCTTTTTATGATCAAGTGACACCCAAAGCGGGTAGCCCCTTCGTGAGTGGGTCTGCCTTGTGGGCGGTTGCTGGCCAATCTAAAGAACACAATAAGGCCACGATGGCATTTTTGGCGTTTCTTTCTGCGCCCGTGATCGCGACAGCCTGGCATCAACGCACTGGCTTTCTACCGTTGACCGATGCGGCATTTCGCTCGAGTGAAGGGGGATTCTATGATCGCATTCCTGGTGCGAAGCAAGTTGTGGACAGCATGCGACAAGTCAACGACAAAAATAGTCGAGGATTTCGACTGCGTAACTATCCGCGTATCGAGCCCATCTTGAGTGGTGAGCTCGATGCCGCATTATCCGGAAAAACACCGCCTGTGGCTGCCCTGATGATGGCGCAAGAACAATCCGTGCATATTTCAAATGAAGGCTTGCCAACAGCAAAGCCAGCGGCTCCAGCACGTCGTTAAGAACGTAGGCTTGGATAGCGAAAGGGGGCACAACGTGCTCCCTTTTTTTATGGCACTTTGATCCATGCGTGTCCTTCACAATTGCCACCTAGGGTGCTCCGCGACAACATAAGGCTTGTTTCTTTTTCGTGACAAGCTATGTCGAAGATTTTTACCCGAACGCTTCTCTTGCTGTTTTTCCTTTGCATGTTTGGATGCACAAAGGTTAGAACCGACAGTAGACCTTACACTGATTCCACCGTCGAGCCGCCGGTCGGTAAGTTGGACTTCGGTTGGCGTCTTTCTGGTGATCGGTCGGTCGCGCCGTTACAAATTTTCTCTGATGCGTCCCGTATCTGGCTGCAATGGGGCACTCAGCAAACAGTGCCTGCGCTCATTGGCTTGGACGCGCACGCAGAGCGCGTATTGCCCTATCGCGTACAAGGACCCTATACCGTCATTGATGGGCATTGGTCACAGCTACAGTTTCGCGCTGGATCCCTTCAGGCGCGCGCTCGTCGTGTGGTGGCGCCCAGCGCAAGTAGTCCGGTCGCCCCGAGTTCCCCAACGCCTCGTGACCCCACACCGATCGCCTTATCAGTCATTTACGCTGTCACGCCGAAAGACCTGCATCTGCGTCAAGCCTTGGGGCGTTGGGCATCAATCGGCGGATGGAGGTTTCAACCAGAACACTGGGTGGTAGATGTTGATATTCCGCTCACTGCAGGGGCTGCGTTCACCGACGATTTTGTTGATTCCGTGCGCGCACTCGTCAGTGCAACTGAGTTATCAGACCGCCCTCTGCAGCCATGCTTCTACTTGAATCGCGTGCTGCGCATCGTACCGCTGTCTGAACATTGCGATCGTACGACTGAACAAGGTGCACCGGCATGAAGACATGCTCCTTGCTTCTGATGGGAATAATGTCTGTTGCATTACTTTCGGGCTGCGCTTTGCATCATCGCATTGCTGAGCAGATCAGTGTGGCAACCAAAGCACAGTCCGATATTGTGCGTCAACATCAGAAGTTTCAGCGCATCGCGACTCAACAGGACGAGAAAAAGCGTTCCCAGCAAGTGAATCGTCCTTGGTTAGTGGGCCGAGCGGTACCACTCGCACGTGAGTTCACCTTGCCTGCAGCGTTGCGGGCGCGGATCGACACAACGCTGATGTATCGCGAGGGGCACATTGATTTGCCAACGCTTGCTGAGCG
>CAMBPA010000198.1 GCA_945869355.1 Bordetella parapertussis | reverse complement strand
AATCGCCGGGTAAGAAAGGCATGAACACCAAACCGGTTTCAGAAAAAATAATGACGACTAACAGAACATAAATCCAAACACCGTAGTTCTCAATGAACTGCAGCATTGTCTTATCAATGTGCAGCAATAACTTTAGCAATCTGGTAATGACGTCCATATGAAAATCCTAGGTGTAAATCAAACTGCCGACACATCCAACTTAGCAGCCGTCTTGGCCTTGATCTCGTCGACTGTTACGCCGGGCGCGAGCTCAAGCAATTTCAAACCATTGGGCGTCACTTCCATGACCCCTAGATCCGTGATCACCATATCGATTACACCAACACCGGTGAGGGGAAGTGTGCACTTCGGCAATAACTTCAGATCGATGGTGCCGTCTTTTTTGTGCGCGACATGTTCCATCAGCACAATCACACGACCCACCCCTGCAACCAGATCCATCGCCCCGCCCATGCCCTTGACCATTTTGCCAGGGATCATCCAGTTGGCCAGATCGCCCCGCTCGGACACTTGCATGGCGCCAAGAATGGCCAAGTTGATTTTCCCACCACGAATCATCGCGAACGAATCCGCAGACGAAAAAATTGACGAACCTGGCAACGTCGTCACGGTTTGCTTACCCGCGTTGATCAAATCAGGATCGACTTCATTTTCGAGCGGGAACTGCCCTATCCCGAGCAAACCGTTCTCGGATTGCAGCCACACTTCAATGCCCTTGGGTACATGATTGGCCACTAAGGTCGGCAGACCGATCCCCAAGTTTACGTAAAAGCCGTCTTTAAGTTCGCGCGCTGCACGCGCAGCCATTTCATCACGAGTCCATGCCATGATTATTCTCCTTAGCTCGCTGCGCGAACGGTGCGTTGTTCGATGCGTTTTTCGGGTGTTGCATTGATCACAATGCGATGCACGTAGATACCGGGCAGGTGGATGTTTTCAGGGTCGAGTGTGCCATTTTCAACAATTTTCTCAACCTCGACCACTGTAATCTTTCCGGCCATCGCAACGGGCGGATTGAAATTACGCGCTGTCTTGCTAAAAATCAGGTTGCCACTGCGATCGGCGACATACGCCTTGACCAGCGAGACCTCAGGAACAAGCGCGCGCTCCATGATGTATTGCTCGCCATCGAACTCGCGGAGTTCTTTACCCTCGGCCACAATCGTGCCCACGCCGGCCTTTGTAAAAAAAGCTGGGATCCCTGCACCACCCGCACGCAAGCGTTCGGCTAAGGTGCCTTGGGGCGTGAATTCGAGTTCAAGCTCACCCGCCAAGTATTGACGCTCAAACTCTTTGTTTTCTCCGACATAAGAAGCAATCATCCGGCGCACTTGCCGAGTCTGCAACAACATGCCAAGACCAAAACCATCGACACCTGCGTTATTACTGATACAGGTTAGATCTTTGGCACCCAGATCACGCACCGCGGCAATCAGTGCCTCGGGGATGCCGCAGAGGCCAAACCCACCTACGGCGATGGTTTGGCCATCTTTAAGAATCCCGGTGAGCGCCTCTTTGGCGCTTGGATATAGCTTGTTCATGCAAACCGCTCCTTGGTTATCGCTTAATTGAGATTATCGACGATTTATAGATTTGGCCAATGCCTGAAGGACTTCGGGCGGCCAGGGGTGGGATTTACCCGACTCGAAGTCCATCAAGACCATGATCGACTTGCCTTGCGCGCACAATTCAAGCTGATCGCCCTGCACAACGGACAAATCAACCGCGTGCTCCATGCTGGAGCGCCCGATATTGACAACCCGATGACTCACGCGGATGGTGGCCGGATAGGTGATTGGCTTTTTAAAGTCGCAAGAACAATGGACAACCACGGGGTTCAGGCGCGCAGACTGAGCAATACCGCCCATATAAAACATTCGAATGCGCCCTTCTTCCATATATCGGAAATAGTTCGCATTATTTAAATGATTAAGAGGATCGGCATCGGCCCAGCGCATGGGCACATCCATTTCAAAAATATCGCCAACGGCGAGAGTCGATCCGTCTGAGACAGCCACAGAATTCTCCGCAAGAAACGCAAAAGGGTTGCTTCGGCTCTTTGCAAGGCTAAGACTGCAAAAAGTCTAACAGCCGTGCAATACAATCGAGCGATCAAACATCATACCTTTTAAGCAGGGAGACTCTTATGTCCGCACGTGAATCGATGGAATATGACGTTGTTGTGGTCGGCGGTGGTCCCGCCGGTCTGGCAACCGCCATCAAACTCAAACAGCTCGCGGCAGAGCGCGATCATGAGGTGTCGGTTTGCGTCCTGGAAAAAGGAAGTGAAATCGGCGCGCACATCCTGTCTGGCGCAATCATGGACCCCATCGCGCTGACCGAACTGATCCCTGACTGGAAAGAAAAAGGGGCGCCGCTCGACACGGCTGTGACTGCAGACGAGTTTCTGTTTTTGTCTGCCACAGGCTCGCAAAAAACACCGGAGTGGCTACTACCCGAGTGCTTTCAGAACCACGGTAACTACATCGTTAGCCTGGGTAACGTTGCGCGATGGCTCGGTGAACAGGCCGAGGCGCTTGGCGTAGAGATCTTCCCAGGCTTTGCCGCAACCGAAGTCCTGTATGACGACAAGGGCGCTGTGCGCGGTGTGGCCACGGGCGACATGGGTGTAGGACGGGATGGTCAACCAACCGACCAGTATCAACAAGGGATGGAGTTACTTGCCAAGTACACCATCTTTGCCGAGGGCGCGCGCGGACAGTTGGGTCGCGAACTCATCGCCAAGTTCAAGCTTGACGAGGGGCGTGACCCCCAAGCCTATGGCATTGGCATCAAAGAACTTTGGGAAATCGATCCCGCGAAATCCAAGCCTGGCTTGGTCGTGCACACCGCCGGCTGGCCGCTCGATTCGGACACATACGGCGGATCATTTCTATACCATCTGAACAATAATCAGGTTGCGGTGGGCATGGTGGTGGGCTTGGATTACGCCAACCCGTGGATTTCCCCTTTTGAAGAATTTCAGCGCTACAAAACGCACCCTGCGATTCGCACCACCTTCGAAGGCGGCAAACGATTGGCTTACGGTGCGCGGGCCATCACGGCAGGCGGTTTACTGTCCTTGCCAAAACTCATTTTCCCGGGCGGTGCGTTAGTCGGTTGCGAAGCGGGTTTCCTGAACGCGTCCCGCATCAAGGGCAGTCATGCAGCGATCAAATCGGGCATGATGGTTGCGCAAGCCGCCTTTGATGCGCTGCTTGCAGAGCGCAGCCACGATGAACTGCCCGCCTACCCGGCAGCCTTTGAGTCTTCTTGGCTGCATACTGAATTGAACAAGGCGCGCAACTTTAAGCAGTGGTTTAAAAAAGGCCGCGCCGTGGGCACTGTGATGACAGGGATCGAGCAATGGTTACTGAAAGGTAATATGCCCTGGACGATTCATCGCACCAAGCCCGACCACGAGTGCCTGCAGCCTGCTGATCAGTGCCCACGCATCGAGTACCCAAAACCTGATGGTGTGTTGACGTTCGATCGTTTGAGCTCGGTGTTCATCTCCAACACCAATCACGAAGAAAATCAGCCGATTCATCTGACACTCAAAGACGCCTCTGTGCCTGTGGCAGTCAACCTTGCAAAATACGGTGGACCGGAATCGCGCTACTGCCCAGCGGGCGTGTACGAATATATCAAGGATAATCAAGGCGCCGACAAGCTACAGATCAACGCGCAGAACTGCGTGCATTGCAAAACGTGCGATATTAAAGACCCCACACAAAACATCGTGTGGGTCGCCCCACAGGGTGGCGAAGGCCCGGTCTACACCGGCATGTAATTAAGCCTATTTTTTTGCGAGCAAACACCATGAGCACACGACCACAAGCGGTTCCGACTAAACAAATCGACAACGAGCGCGTGATCGTCACGGAGTGGCGCTTCGCCCCTGGAGCAGAGACGGGTTGGCACACCCATGGCCACGACTATGTCGTGGTACCCATCGCGAACGGTTTGTTGCACCTGGAAACGCCCGAGGGCCTTAAAGAGTTTCCACTCAAACTCGGTCAATCCTACACGCGTGGAGCGGGCGTGCATCACAATGTGATTAACGCCAGCGCACATG
>CAMBPA010000197.1 GCA_945869355.1 Bordetella parapertussis | reverse complement strand
ATAGCGTTGCCCGCGCTCTTTCCAGAGGCGGTAGATCGCAGACAACATCTTTTGTGCGGCGACCGTTCCGTCCCACGACTGCGGGGGAGTCAAGCAATTATCGCAATTACCGCAAGCCGTAATCGTTTGTCCAAAGTACTGCAGTAAGCCCACACGTCGGCAGGCGATCGTTTCACACAGCCCCAGCATGGCGTCCAGCTGGCTACCCAGACGACGGCGAAACGCGTCGTCACCTGTTGACTCGTCGATCATCCGGCGCTGCTGGACGACGTCCTGCAGACCATAGGCTAGCCAGGCCGTCGCAGGCAAGCCATCGCGACCGGCACGACCGGTCTCTTGATAATAGCCCTCGACAGACTTAGGCATATCGATGTGCGCTACAAACCGCACATCAGGCTTATCAATCCCCATACCAAAGGCAATGGTTGCCACCATCACCAACCCATCTTCACGCAAAAACCGTGACTGATTTTGCGCGCGCACCGCCGTACCCAAACCGGCGTGGTACGGCAAGGCCAAGATACCCTGCGTGCATAAATAGGCAACCGTCTCGTCCACTTTATTGCGGGACAGGCAATAGACGATGCCAGAGTCGCCACGATGTTCCTCGCGTAGCAACTGCAGCAGCTGTTTGCGTACATCCTGCTTTTCAACGATGTGGTAGCGCACATTGGGCCGATCGAAACTGGCGACGAAATGGCTGGCGTCCGTGAGCGCCAAGCGCTCGACGATTTCGCGTCGGGTCACATCGGTCGCCGTTGCTGTCAGCGCGATGCGCGGCACATTGGGCCAGCGCTCATGCAGCATCGACAAACCCAGATACTCGGGCCGGAAATCATGGCCCCACTGCGAGACGCAATGCGCTTCGTCGATCGCAAACAAGGCAATCTCTCCACGCTCCAGCAATTGCATGCAGCGATCGGTCAGCAGTCTTTCTGGCGCGACATAGAGCAAATCGTATTCGCCTCGCAAGAAGGCTTGCTCTACCTCACGCGACACCTGCCAGTCTTGGGTCGAATTGAGATACGCCGCGCGCACGCCTAGTTCGGTTAAGGCATCAACCTGATCTTGCATCAAGGCAATGAGGGGTGAAATGACGATACCCGTGCCGTGGCGCACGAGCGCGGGTACCTGATAGCACAGAGACTTACCACCCCCAGTTGGCATGAGAACGAGCGCATCTCCGCCTTCAATCACATGCTTGACGATCGCCGCTTGATCACCGCGAAAGGACTCATACCCAAACACGCTGGCCAGCACACGCCGTGCACTTTTATTTGAGGCAAGTCGTCCTGCGGCCACAGACGGGGCAGCATCGGCCGCAAGGGCCTGCGACTTAGACATATAAAAACATAAGCAACGGCATGATCAGATTGTAGTGGATACACTTGCTCAAACGGTCAGGACATTGCACACTACACAAAAAGGAATGACACACCATGTCCGAGGCACGTACCAAAATTTTAGTGGTAGACGACGATGCCGCCCTACGTCAGCTGCTCGCCGATTACCTCAATAAGCACGGCTTTGATACCTTGCTTGCGCCAGACGCGCGCAACCTTGCCGCATTGATTCAGCGTTTTTCGCCCGAACTACTGGTGTTGGATCGCATGATGCCGGGCGGCGATGGGGCCGAAGCTTTACGCACCCTTCGGGCTCAGGGTGAAGACATCCCCGTCATCCTGCTGACCGCACGCGACGAGCCGGTCGACCGCATTATCGGCTTAGAGGCAGGCGCAGACGACTACGTTGGCAAGCCGGTTGATCCACGAGAATTACTTGCCAGGATTCAAGCCGTATTGCGGCGTAAAGGCGGCTCTTCCTCAAACAAACGTCAGGCACCCATCGCCTTCGGTGACTTTGTCTTCGACCCGGTCATGCGTCAACTGCGCAAGCATGCGCAACTCGTCAAACTGACCGGCGGTGAAATCAATTTGCTCGAAGCGCTACTGCAAAGCGCCGGCAAACCACTCTCACGCGAGCGACTCATGGCGCTTGCACGCGATGATGAAGCTGGCGAGCGCAGTGACCGCGCGATCGACATCGCGATTCTCCGTCTTCGGCGAGCGCTCGAAGATGACCCTAAACAACCCCGCTGGATTCAGACAGTCTGGGGTACCGGCTATCGTTTTTCCCCTTGAAGAACACGCCCTCGCTTGTGCCGCAATCCCTACGCGCCCGCTTAATCGCCCTGTTGCTCATCAGCGTGCTGGCTGGGCAGTTTGCGACACTTTATCTGGCCTCGCTGTATCAACGGGATCACGCGCAGACCGTTGCGCTCGACCTGATCGCCACGACCATCCGTGCACTGCATTTTTCGATGGAACATGCAGCCCCCGCTGACCGCGCCGAATTTGTCAGACAGGCCTCAGAGGGGCAGTGGCGACTGTGGTCGCGCCCTCTGCCCAATGATGTCCGACTCTTGCGTAAAGCCACCCCCGCCAACGCAGAGACCGTGCGCATCCAGCCGGCCCAGGAAAAACAAGCCAATACTCAGTCTGGTGCCCGCCGACTCATCAATCGACCGCCGGTTGACGCAGATCCAACTGCCAACGAAAGCGTGCAAGGCGTGCGCGCAAGCAGCACCAGTGACCGCAGCATCAGCGGCCTACTGGAGAGTCTGAATGAGCGTCTGAGTGGCGACAGTCGGATCGCCGTGTCCTACGGACAGCCACCCGAACTCTATATCTCGCTGCCTCAGCTCAGCGAACCCGTGCCAACACGGCTGCGCGATTGGCTTGTGATCCCGCTGGAGCAGCTCAAACCGCCCTTGGCAAGCTCGCTGATTGTGTATTGGCTCATTGGGTTAGTCGTCATTATGTTCGTTGGGGTGTTGTTTTCCTGGCATGTCACGCGGCCCATCACCCGCTTGATGCAAGCAACCGACAAACTAGCGGCCGGAACCCCTGCACCCGTTGATCCCACCGGCCCCACAGAATTACGGGTGCTGGGCGAGCGGTTTAACGCCATGCTTGCGGCGCTGCGTCTGTCGGAGTCGACCAAGCGCACGCTGCTGGCTGGGCTGCCACACGACCTCAAAGCACCTCTTTCACGTATGTGGTTGCGCGTAGAAATGTCAGACGAACCGGCCCTAAAAGAAGGCATGCGTAACGATTTGCAAGATATGCAGCATATCGTGGACCAGTTCATTCATTACCTGCGAGGCACTGACCTAGAGTCCTACCGCTTCACAAGCTTTTCGTTAGATCAATGGCTGCGTGAGCGGGTCGCCACCTGGCAGCAAACCGGCAAGGCCATACTTCTGGATGGCCAACCCGCGCGCGGGTCGATCCGAGGCGATCAGGTGGCGCTCTCCCGCTTACTGGACAACCTCATTGGTAACGCCCTACATCACGGCGCCCCGCCTGTACATGTGCGTTTGGTGGCAGAGGCAAAGACCGCAGTGCTCACCGTGATGGATCACGGCCCGGGCATTCCTCAAGCCTTGCGCGCAGAGGCGCTTAAGCCCTTTGTACGGCTCGATGAAGCACGCACCCGCTCAGGCAACGTCGGCCTTGGGTTGTCGCTCGTCGAGTCGATTGTGCGCGCACATGCCGGCACGCTGACACTCGGTCAGGGCCCAGAGGGCGGGCTACAAGTCGAGGTCCGGCTACCCCTTCTGACGACGGTCTAAGCCTCTGAGGCAGGCCGTTCCCGGTAGGATGGTCTCTGTCGTGGCAAAATGCACCTTTGATGCTTTCTATTGCGCCCTTTGAAACGGTATGACCCAAGAATCTTCCGCCCCCGTCACCACGAATTTTCTACGCAATATTATCGATGCCGATCTCGCTGCGCAAAAGTTTGAGGGTAAGCGCTGGGCGGGCGCGCCAGGACCTGCCTCCGTTCAGGCAAGCGGTTCTCCCGATCTAGCTCGCATACGCACCCGGTTTCCGCCCGAGCCCAATGGCTATTTGCACATCGGTCACGCAAAAAGCATTTGCTTGAATTTTGGCTTGGCACGTGATTACGGCGGCGTGTGTCACCTACGCTTTGACGACACCAACCCAGAAAAAGAAGAACAAGAATACGTCGATGCCATCATCGATGCCGTGAAATGGCTTGGCTTTGACTGGGAATCCAACAACACCGA
>CAMBPA010000196.1 GCA_945869355.1 Bordetella parapertussis | reverse complement strand
GGCGTTTCGCAACGGTGTCACAAAACTGCTTTTTTTGGGCAGCAGTTGCATCTATCCCAAGCATGCGCCTCAGCCGATGTCAGAGAATGCTTTGTTGACTGGGGCGCTTGAGCCCACAAATGAGCCCTATGCTGTCGCAAAAATTGCTGGGATAAAAATCTGAGAGAGTTACAACCGACAGTACGGCGTCGACTACCGAAGCGTAATGCCCACCAATCTTTACGGGCCTGGTGATAACTATCATCCAGAAAACTCGCATGTTATTCCCGCACTGATCAGACGGTTTCATGAGGCTAAAGTATCTGCTATCCCGTCGGTAACGATCTGGGGCTCCGGGAAACCATTCCGAGAGTTCCTCTATGTAGATGACATGGCAGCTGCAAGCGTCCACGTCATGAATTTAGATAGAGAAATCTATCAAAAACACACTACGCCCATGCAAAGCCATATCAACGTTGGCTTTGGGTCTGACACGACGATCGCTGATTTGGCCAAGACCATTGCGCTAGTCCTGGACTATCCAGGAAAAATTTTGTTTGACACAACAAAGCCGGATGGAACACCCCGCAAGTTGATGGATAGCGCTTGTTTGAAAGCACTCGGGTGGTTACCAAAAGTAGATTTGCAAGAAGGCTTAGCCCGCGCCTATCAAGATTACTTGGCACACAATGCGGACAATACTACGCGGGTATGATGAAAGGAATCATCGACCCGTTTCTAAGGCTTTACGCCATACTGCCTGGGCGAAGCCAGCGGCGACTTCCATTAGTCGTAATCATTAGTCTCCTAACGGCCGTATTTGAAACGGCAAGTGTGGCATCTATCTTGCCCTTCATGGCAATTGTCATGGACCCAGGGGTCATTGCAAATTATCCCAAAGTTAAACAACTTCTGATCAGTACCGGGATTGTCACGCAGCAAGCGGAAATCATCATTGCAGGAGTCCTGACGATAACAGTGTTAGCCCTTGGTAATTCTGTGTCGGCATTTAACTTGTGGGTGCAAACCCGCTATACAGCGGCTGCGCGCAGGGAGTTGGCATCAGACTTATTCGATGGGTACATGCAATTGCCCTATGCGTTTCATGTCCAACGTGACGCTGCTTCTTTGATGCGGGTTATTGGCGGCGATGTGGAATCAGCGTTAAATGGTTTTTTAGCATCACTCCTTAGCGTTATCTCAAAAACTTTCACGGGCCTGATACTGACTGCGCTCATCGTCGTCGTCGATCCGTATGTTGCTTTGGGCGCCGTTGTAGTTTTGGGTGGTGGTTACTTTATTGTCTATAGACTGATTCGTGTTCGCCAATCACAATTAGGCGCCAAAATGGTCGACGCTAGCACCGCCCTCGGCCGTGCCAGCATTGAGGGGCTAGCCGGGGTCAAAGAGCTTCGCGTTTTAGGTCGCGAAGGTACCTCCGCACAAATGCACCGCGAGGCACTTACAACAGTTACAAATACTGCTGCATCAAATGCGTTAGCCACTGCCTTGCCAAGATACGTGATTGAAGTCTTCGCATATGCGGGGATCGTTGCTGTCACTTTAGTCCTCGTTATTAAAGGCGAGGCAACGGCTGCTATGCCGTCTCTGGCGTTATACGCGCTGGCAGGGAACCGTCTAGCTCCAACGTTTCAACAGCTATTTTCTGCTGCCGTGACGATCAAATACCACACCCGGGCAGTGGAGTCACTTGAGGTGGATCTTGCAGTTGTTCGTAGCCAGCCTCCTCTGCTTGAAGATGCACTGGATACGCCGATGTCTTTCACAAAAGAGATACGGCTTAGTAATTTAAGTTTTAGTTATCCAAGTGCTAACCGACCTGCACTGAGCGAAATAAATTTATCGATCGAACAGAATCAGAGCATTGGTCTAGTGGGGCGAACAGGCTCTGGCAAAACTACATTAGCAGACATTTTGTTGGGGCTGTACCCACCAAGTCGTGGCGAGATCGCGGTGGACGGTGTCCCTATGACGCTTGAAAATGAGCGCTCATGGCGCAAGCGTGTAGGTTATGTGCCTCAGCATGTGTTTTTGACAAATGCGTCTGTGGCACAGAACATCGCGCTAGGTATTCCAGAAGAGCAAATTGATTACGTTGCGGTAGCCCGCGCAGCAGAAATGGCCCAAGCCCAAGAATTTATCGTTCAGCTGCCAGAGCAATACAACACGGTCGTGGGCGAGCGCGGCGTCAAGCTCTCCGGAGGCCAGCGTCAACGGCTTGGCATCGCACGTGCGCTCTATCACAACCCGGATGTGCTGGTGTTTGATGAAGCGACGAGCGCGCTGGATGGGATGACGGAAGATGCTGTGATGCAGGCTGTGCAGCGTTTGAGCAGCGACCGGACGATGATTTTAATCGCCCACCGTTTGCGTACGGTGCAGGCTTGCGATCGCATTGTGATGCTCGAGGCCGGACGTGTTGTTGCCGATGGTGACTATGACACCCTCATGTCTGATTCTGAGCCTTTTAAAAAGCTCGCTGGGCAGATTAATTATAAGGATGTCGACGCGGTGTGTTGACGCTAGATAATGTCTAAATTTCCAATTGCCTATGTGATCTTTAATCGCCCAAGGCATACACGCGAGACATTTGCCATCATTCGGGCGCAGCGGCCAACAAAGTTATTTATCATCGCTGATGGGCCCCGTACTGGTCATCCGACTGACGTACAGCGGTGTGCTGAAACGCGGGCGATTGTGGATCAGATTGATTGGCCCTGCGAAGTGCATCGCAACTATGCAGACCAAAATATGGGTTGCAAGTTGCGCGTGAGTAGCGGGCTAGACTGGGTTTTTGAACACGTCGACGCGGCAGTCATTCTTGAGGATGATTGCGTGCCGAATGCGGATTTTTTTAATTACTGTGACGATTTGCTTGTTCGGTATGCCGAAGACACTCGCGTGTGGGTGGTGACAGGAAATAACTTTCAGGATGGTAAGAAGCGCGGTGAGGCAGCGTATTATTTTTCTAGATACAACCACTGTTGGGGCTGGGCTACCTGGCGGCGTGCCTGGCAACATTATCGCGTCGATATGCCCTTTTGGCCGGCGTGGCGTGACAGTGCCGGGTGGTTAAACAAAATGTCAGATCGCGCGGAGCGTGACACATGGACAAACATATTTGATCGTGTCTACCGGGGTGAAATCGACACATGGGATTACCAGTGGACTGCTTGTGTTTGGTATTACGGTGGTCTGACCGCAACGCCAAACGTAAATCTAGTGACGAATATCGGTTTTGGTCCGGAGGCAACACATACGGTCACTAACAACGATCAGGCAGGGCTACCTGTGTTTCCGCTAGGGCCGCTTACGCACCCGCAAAAAATTGAAGCGAATGTGCACGCTGATCGCTGGGTGTTTGACCATAACTTTGGGGGGTTGAGTCATCCGCTCCGCTTTCGGAATCGCGTTAAGTCCATGCACGCCAAGGCGCTGCGTGCACCTGGATGGCTTGCCAGAAAAATTGGAGCCTTTTCAAAGTCATGATCACCGCCCAATACAACGTAGGAATCGAGGCTTAGCCTATGTGCGGAATTTTAGGCGTTATTCATCGACAACCTGCAGAGCGCTCTGATCTATCAGCCGCCGCACTGAATCGTTTGGTACATCGTGGTCCAGATGGCTCAGGCGTCTTTACTGACATGCATGTTCAATTAGGACACCTGCGCCTGTCCATTTTGGATCTGACCGACGCAGGGCATCAGCCGATGCTGGACATAAGTGATCGGTATGTCGTGACGTTTAACGGTGAAGTTTATAACTACCTAGAGCTGAAAGCAGAGCTTCAGGGGCTCGGCTGTGTGTTCACCGGAGGATCAGATACCGAGGTGTTGCTAGCTGCTTATGCAACATGGGGTACGCATTGTGTAGATCGCTTCCTCGGGATGTTCGCGTTTGTCATTTGGGATACGTTTGAAAAAACGGTATTCATGGCGCGGGACCGCTGTGGTGAAAAGCCCTTGTTTTATCACCTGGATTCTGAGCGCTTAACGTTTGCTTCTGAACTCAAGGCGCTATTGCCCCTGTTGCCAGAGCGACCTAAGCTCAATCCGACAATTGTTGATCAATATTTGCACTATCAGTACGTGCCCGAGCCTAGTACTTTAC
>CAMBPA010000195.1 GCA_945869355.1 Bordetella parapertussis | reverse complement strand
AAGCACGGTTGTGGAGCTGTTGAGCGGAAAGCTCAACATTTGACCGTTAGGCGCGGTGTAGTAGCCCGCGACTGCCGGCACATACGCTGCTGGGTCAAACTTGATACCCGCCTTGCTCATCACGTCGGCCACCGGGACGATCGCGCCCTTACTAGCCATCATGGTTGCCGTGCCGACTTCGAATACCTGAAGGACGTGCGGCGCATTACCAGCACGAAACGCGGCAACAGCGGCCGTCATCGCTTCATCGTAGGTGCCCTTAAACACGGGCACCACCTTGTAATTCTTCTGACTATCATTGAAATCTTTGGCAAGGTCGTTGATCCACTCGCCCAACGCACCGCTCATCGCGTGCCACCATTGAATCTCGGTCTGCGCTTGAGCAGGCATTGCTGTCAGCGCACCTAACGTCATTGCGGCTGCCGCCGCGGCAAATTTCAGCTTCATAGGATCTCCTTGGGTTGCGCACACCGTCACGCATTGTTTAACGTTAAATTTGAAGGTACTGTATGAACTGTAATGTTTGCTGATGACAGTTTTGTTTATCTTTTTGTCACATATTTGTAACACTTACTGTCCAAAGTTTGAATTAGGGCCTGCCCTGCTTTAAGCTTCAATGACTAAGTTTTTGCGTTTGAGGCCCCACAGACTATGCCATATATCCTCGCGCTCGACCAAGGGACCACCAGCTCCAGGGCTATTTTATTTGATGTACAGGGTCGCAGCGTCAAGGTCGCGCAAAAAGAATTTCGGCAAATATTCCCACAACCTGGCTGGGTCGAGCATGACGCCAACGAAATCTGGGATACCCAACGCGAAGTGATTGAACAGGTTGTAGGGCTGCGCGACACCGCTGTCTTGGTCAACCAGCTCGCCGGCATCGCCATCACCAACCAACGCGAAACAACTGTTCTGTGGGATCGGCTGACGGGCGAACCTTTGGCCAACGCAATCGTATGGCAGGATCGCCGCACGGTAGATATCTGCGACACGATGCGAACACAGGGCAACACTGCGTTATTGCAACAAAAAACTGGGCTTGTGCTGGATGCCTATTTTTCTGCAACCAAATTAGCTTGGTTGCTTGACCGAATACCCGGCGCGCGTGCACGAGCCGAACGAGGCGAATTAGCCTTCGGGACCATCGACACCTGGCTGCTTTGGAAACTGACCGCAGGCAAGGTGCATGCGACCGATCCGAGTAATGCCTCACGAACCTTGCTGTTTAACTTGCACACCCTGCAGTGGGACGACGAACTGTTAGCGCTCTTCAATATTCCGCGCGCCGTGCTACCCGAGGTTCGACCAAGCGGTGGGGTGTTTGGCGAGACTGACCCTTCGCTCTTTGGTCGTGCGGTTCCGATTGCGGCCATGATCGGTGACCAGCAAGCGGCAACCTTTGGTCAGGCCTGCTTCTCGCCTGGGATGGCCAAGAACACCTATGGCACAGGATGTTTCATGCTTTTGAATACGGGCAGCACTCCGGTTGAGAGCGCAAACCGGCTACTTACGACAGTGGGCTGGCAACGTGCCGCGGCGCCGAGAGGTACGCTGGACACCACTTACTGTCTGGAGGCGTCCGTCTTCATGGGCGGTGCAACGATACAGTGGCTGCGTGATGGCCTCAATATCATTCAAACCGCAGCAGAAGTTGAAAGTTTGGCGCAAAGCGTACCGGATGTCGGCGACACCTATCTTGTGCCTGCCTTTACGGGTCTTGGTGCACCCCATTGGGACGGTCACGCGCGGGGCACTTTAGTTGGTATGACGCGTGGGACGACGAAAGCGCATATCGCACGCGCCGCGCTCGAAGCAATTGCACTTCAGGTCGCCGATGTCTTTACTGCCATGCAAAAAGATTCCGGTATCACGTTGGCTGAATTGCGCGTGGATGGCGGCGCCTCCAAAAACAACTTGCTCATGCAAATACAGGCTGATTTTTTGGGGATTCCCGTTGCGCGGCCTGCCGTCACAGAGACGACAGCCCTCGGTGCAGCCTACCTCGCTGGACTGACGGTCGGCGTCTGGTCAAACACCGAGCAGATTTCATCACAATGGGTGATCGATCAGCGCTTTGAGCCTCGACTGACTGAGACGGCACGCCAAACGAAACTCGCCCGATGGCATCAAGCTGTCGATCGGGCGAAAGACTGGGCGCAAGACTAAACTAATCAATCACTACGATACCCAACGCAGCACCGACACCACATCATGCGTCCATCAGAGTCTCTTTCCACGCGCGGTCAGCCCCGCCCACCACTGGACACAAAACGCGCCAGCCTACTCGCTCGTCTGAAAGACAACATGCAATACGATCTGGCGATTATTGGTGGTGGCGCGACAGGTCTCGGGCTCGCCTTGGACGCTGCTGCGCGAGGCTATTCGGTTGTGCTCATCGAGGCGACCGACTTCGCACAAGGCACCTCTTCGCGCTCGACAAAGCTTGTGCACGGCGGCGTACGATATCTGGCGCAGGGAAACGTGTCACTGGTCTATGAAGCGTTGCACGAACGCACTACGCTACTGCACAATGCGCCCCACCTCGCGCAGCCGCTGTCCTTTGTGATGCCTTGCTATAGATTTTGGGAACAAGGCTTTTATGGAGCAGGGCTCATTCTCTATGATGCGCTTGCCGGGCGCCGAAGCCTCGGGCGCACACGCTTCATGGGAAAGTCGCATACCTTACAAAACCTTCCCAACCTCAATACCACCGGCCTCAAAGGTTCCATTAAATATTGGGACGGGCAGTTTGATGATGCAAGACTCGCACTCGCCTTAGGGCGCACGGCCGCGCAACATGAGGCGCTGCTGCTCAACTACTGCGAAGCGGTCGCGCTCACCCACGCGAACGGCCGTGTCTCTGGCTTGGTTGTGCGCGATACCGAGACGGCTGAACAATACAATATTCGGGCCTCCTGTGTCGTCAATGCCACTGGGGTATGGGTCGACGCGCTGCGCGATCTCGATGCACAGGCAACTCAAGAATCACATTCCAATATTGTTGCACCGAGTCAAGGCGTACACATCGTCGTCGATCATGATTTTCTGCCGGGTGATCACGCGCTGATTGTGCCCCACACGACAGATGGCCGTGTATTGTTCGCCGTACCATGGCTCGGAAAAGTCATCATCGGCACAACGGACACCCCTCGCCACGACTTAAGTCGTGAGCCGACTCCCTTTAAGGAAGAGCTGGAATTCATTTTGCGCGAGTCCGCACGCTACCTTAAGCGTGCACCACAGCGCGAAGACATCAAAAGCATCTGGGTGGGCTTACGACCTCTGGTCAAGCCTCCAAAAGATGAAAGCGGTAACACCAAGAAAATCAGTCGGGAGCATACGGTACTCATTAGCAAGAGCAAGCTTGTGACGGTGACCGGAGGAAAGTGGACAACCTATCGCGCAATGGCCGAAGATGTTTTGGCTCAATGCACAAGCGCGTCACTTCTACCACAGCGTGCACCCTGTCAAACCGAACACCTCCCACTTGTGGGAGCGCAATCGGGCAACACCGTCTCTCATCCCATGAGCGCCGCGCCTGGCATTGCCGCCTACGGAGACGAGGCCACCTATATCGATACGTTACCCGGCGCCCAGCGCGCGCTGGGCGGAGGACTCACCGAGGCCATGGTTCGCTTCGCCGTGCGACATGAATATGCGCGCACGGTCGAGGATGTTCTGGCACGCCGCGCGCGCTTACTGTTTTTAGACGCTACGCTCGCCTCATCGATCGCCGAAGCAGTGGGTGGGGTGGTGTCGGAGGAGACGGGACGCGACGCTGGAGTGGCTGCATTTAAAACACTCGCGCAGCACTACCTGAGGCTACCTGAGGCTACCTGATGCTTAATGTGTCAGGGCGTCCTCAAGAATCATCTCTGCGCCTTTTTCCGCAATCATCATGACAGGGCCTTGCGTATTGCCAGAGACCATCGCTGGCATGACGGATGCATCAACGATCCTAAGACCGCTCAGCCCTTTAAAACGTAAGCGTACATCGACCACAGCATTAACATCCGTCCCCATGCGGCATGTTGCGACAGGGTGATAGGTAGTCTGTCCGTTGTTGCGCGCGAAGTCCAACCACTGCGCGTCCGTCTGTACAGAATCACCTGGCGCCATTTCAAAG
>CAMBPA010000194.1 GCA_945869355.1 Bordetella parapertussis | reverse complement strand
AGGGAATGGTAAATAAGAACTTTGTTTTCTATAGCCGTTCCGGTTATTCCAGTACGTCGTTGCGCGAATGGATTCCACATTTAAAGGACTTACATAAATACGCACAGGATCAGGGTTCGCATTTGATTGGTAGCGCGGGCGGTAAGACGGTACAAAGCTGGATTGATATTTGTCGCACGATCGAAGATTGCGGTCTGCCCATGGTGGAACTGAACTTTGGCTGTCCTCACCCCGCGATGATGCCTGGCGTGCATGGCGGCTCCATGATCGGACAAGAGCCAGAAATTGCCCGCGAGGTCACTGCTCGGGTGTGCGAAGCGGTCAAGATTCCTGTCGTGATTAAGCTCACGCCAGATCAGTCGCGCGTGTTGGATGTTGCGCGTGCGGTCAAAGAGGCGGGTGCGTCGGCCGTCACGGCAACCAATCGCTACACAGGATTTTCGGTAGACATCGAAACGGGCTTGCCTCGTCTGGGTGGACCAGCCGGGATTGGCGGTGTGTGGGCGAAGGCGCTTTCGCTGCGCTGGGTGAACCGTATCTATACCGAGCTGGGGATTCCAATCACTGGCTCAAACGGCATTTACGACCATCGCGATATCGTTGAGTTCATTATGACGGGCGCACCGCTGGTGCAGGTTGGTTCGGTACTGATGCTCAAAGGCATCAAGTATTTGCCCAGTATGATCAACGGGCTGGATACCTTCATGGATACGCATGGCTATCCTGACATTGCGTCCATGACCGGCATCGCTTCGCGTCAGGCAGTAAAAGATTATGGCGAGCAATTTCGTAAGCCGCGTATGCACAGTGAGATTGCAAGCGAGGCCTGTAAAAACCCGAGCTGCACGATTTGTATCCAAACGTGTTTTTATGACGCATTAGCGCAAGGTGACGGGAGTGTGGAGTCCATTCATGCAAACTGCATCGGTTGTGAGATGTGTACACAGACCTGTCCATTCGACGCGACAACCATGCACACGACGACCGATGAGCAGCGTGCGCTAACAGAGTTTTTTCAGATTAAGCCGGATGTGTTTGAGCAGAAAAAGTTTGAAAAAGGATTTGAGCGCGGCATCAAGCTGTCCAAGGTCAAGGGGTAACTGATGGTTGCTAGAAAGAATCCATTGCAGGTCCGATTTGCCTTTGATATCGGAGGCACATTCACTGATCTGGTGCTGTTGGGTTCAGATGGAAGTGTGTTAACTGCTAAGGTGCTCACGGATGTGGATGATGTTGTCATGCCGATACGCACCAGTCTGTTAGCGATGCTCAAAGAACACGACCTAGAGCTTTCGCAAGTCACTGATGTGGTGGTCGGAGCCACAACGGCTGTGACGAATTTGGTGATCGAGCGCAAAGGGGCGGTCACAGGACTCATCACGACAGCTGGTTTTCGAGACGTGCTTGAGATCGCCCGCGAGTTGCGCTATGACTTATATGACTTGACCACCCCTGGACCTGATCCCATTGTTCCACGTGCATTGCGATTAGAAGTGCAAGAGCGCATCGATGCATCGGGCGCTGTCGTGCAAGCTTTGGATGATGTCGATGTTGAATGCGTCGTGCGGCAACTCAAAGAAGCAGGTGTGAAAGCGATCGCGGTATGTCTGCTGCACAGCTATGCCAATCCCTCGCACGAGCAACGTATTAAAACGGTTATTCAGCGCGTGGCACCAGAGCTATGCGTGTCACTATCGAGTGAAGTGCTCGGCGAGATGCGTGAGTATGAACGCTCGGTCGCGACCGTACTGAATGCCTGTGTGATGCCGATGGTGGGAAACTACTTGGACGCGATTGAGGACGGATTGCGTCAAACGGGACTGCGTGCGGTTCTACACATCATGCAGTCTAACGGTGGTGTGATTTCTCGCCAGTTGGGCGAGCGCATGCCCATTCGGATGCTTGAATCTGGGCCTGCCGCCGGAGCGCTTGGCGCCGCGTATGCCGCGCGCTTGGCCAACACGGCAGATGTGATGGCCTTTGACATGGGAGGCACGACCGCGAAAGCTTGTCTAATTTCTAACGGTCGTCCGTCTATTACGACAGAGTTTGAAGCGGCTCGGCAATCGCGTTTTAAAAAGGGTAGTGGATTGCCAGTGCGTTTGCCGACTGTCGATCTGATTGAGATTGGCGCTGGCGGTGGCAGCATTGCGCATGTTGATTCGACCGGATTATTAAAGGTAGGTCCCCAGAGCGCGGGTTCCAGCCCCGGCCCGGCGTGCTATGGCCTAGGTGGTGAGCGTCCAACGGTCACTGATGCGGCGTTAGTGCTGGGTTATCTGGAGCCGCAAGGAACCCTCAGCGGAGCTGTACGTCTGCGGCTCGAGCTTGCCGAGCAGGCTATCAAGAAGCATGTAGCCGATCCGCTTGGAATCTCCGTCATTGCGGCAGCCAATGGGATTCATCGCATCGTTTGTGAACATATGGCGGTCGCAGCGAAAATCCATGCGGTTGAAAATGGTCGTGATATCCGGCGCTATACGCTATTAGCGTTTGGTGGTGCAGGACCTATTCATGCGCGCGAAGTCGCGCGTCGAAGTGGCTGTAAAGAGATTCTGGTGCCTGCGAACGCGGGCGTGTTCTCCGCTTTTGGTCTGCTGGTTGCGCCCATGAAAATGGATTTGGTTCGTACAAAATATGTACGCTTGGCAGAGATGGACTGGGCAGAGATTGACGCGCTTCTGGAGGCAATGGAAGACAGTCTTCGCAGTGAGCTCGCCACGGCAGGCGTCGCAAACAAAGATATTCAATTCCGTCGGAGTGCGGATATGCGTTATGTCGGTCAGGGCTTTGAAGTAGAGACTGAATTGCCCACGCCCCTGATTGCTGCGCGCCAAGTTGACATCGAAGAGACCTTTGCGCAAGCGTATGCGCAGCGATTTGGCGGTAAATTGACTGCGCAACGCGTTGAAGCTGTGAACTGGCGCGTAGAGGGCGCAGCGCCTGCGCCAGAGACGGTCGTTGCGAGTGGCTTGCAGTTGACCCCCACTGAACAGGATGTTGCCCCTCGCATGCGTTCGGCTTTTTTTCCTGATCTGGATGTGTTTGTCGATACACCTGTGATGGATATCAGAGGTCTGTGCCTAGGAGAGGATTACGTTGGCCCAGCCTTAATAGAGCAGCCGGGCTCGACCGTGGTGATCGGCCCTGGTGATCGTTTCCGATTGGACGAGCACGCGAACTTGCGTATTACCTTGGGCGCTAAACAAGGGCATTCAGCATGACAAATACTAAGTCAAACACGATGAGTCCGATCGATTTAGAAATCTATTGGAATCGTCTGATCGCGATCACCGATGAGGCTGGTGCGACACTTAAGCGCACGTCCTTCTCTACTGTCGTGCGAGAGTCGAATGACTTCGCCTGCGTATTGCTCGACACGGAGTCGCGACTCGTTGCACAGTCCTCTCTCAGTATTCCTGGTTTCATTGGAACTGCGCCACTATCCCTAAAAGGGATTTTAAAGATCATTGCGCCAGAGAACTTGAAGCAAGGGGATATTCTGTTCACCAATGATCCCTGGATCGGCACGGGACATTTACCCGATGCCACGATGGTCGCTCCGATCTTTTATAAAGGTCGCTTAGTTGCCTACGCCATGGCGGTCGCACACCTGTCTGATATTGGCGGGCGACAATGGTCGGCTGATGCGGGTGAGGTATACGAGGAGGGAATTCGTTTCCCTGTTGTAAAACTTGCAGAAGAGGGCGTCTTCAATCCCTGGGTCATGCAAATGCTTGAGGCAAATGTGCGTTTGCCTCAGCAAGTGCGGGGCGATATCGAAGCGCAGGTAGGTGCGTTGCGTGTGGCTGAGCGCCGTTTGGTTGAACTACTCGAAGAATATGGCATCTCGGATATTGAAGAAATTGCTGCTGCGATTTTTAAGGCATCCGAGGAGGCCGCGCTGCGTGAGTTACGCAAAATTCCGCCCGGTGTGTATCACGGCTCGGTGGAGTCGGACGGTTGGGATGAAACTGTTCGGATTGAGGCCACATTAACGGTTACCCCAGAAGGTGTGACAGTTGATTACAGCGGCAGTACGGGCCAGGTACGGTTCGGTATCAATGAAACCTTTAACCACACCTACGCCTACACGATCTATCCGTTCAAGTGTTTGCTCTCGCCCGGCATACCAAACAATGAT
>CAMBPA010000193.1 GCA_945869355.1 Bordetella parapertussis | reverse complement strand
GCTGCACCAAAATTAAACTTATTCGTTCCTTGCATCGCTTCTGTAAAAAAATGCGACTCTGGATCGGCGAGCGCAGTCATCCACTCTTTGGTTATTTTATCGAGCTCTTCTTTTGCGACCTCGCCTGACTTAGCGCGCGGGACACCTTGTAACGCATAGGCTGTAAATAACTCATCGAACTTCCAGCTCTGTCGCAAAGCGACAATCTGCCCCTGACTATTAAAAATCAGCTGCACACTGCCATCGATAAAAATATGTGGATGTGCAAATGCCGGCATCTGCAAACAGACCCAAAGGCACAAGCCTTGCAGACCTTTGCGAAAAATCACTGAACCACGCGACATACTTCTAACCTTCGACGAGAATGAAACCTAGGTTGGACAACGGCAATCGGGCTGAAGTTCCATTTTATGTCGACTCGGCCCTGCCCGCTGCCAACAGTTCAAACAACTCTGTCGTGTCTTCTAGCTTATCGAGTTGATCAATCAAGGCAATCGACCGATCGATCTGCTTGGCAGACAAGCACGACTGCACCACGTGCCGATATTTGTAGACCACGTCCTCGTGGGATAAGGGATTTTCTGGGCTACCACGACGATTCAAGATCTCGTGCTCGAAGCGACGACCATCCGTCGTGGTGATCTTTACCCGCGCAGCGTGGCGATATGCCGGCCCCATGGCGTCGATGTCGGGATCGATCCGGGCGTCAATGCGCTGGATGAAGTCCATGATCAACGGATCGGCCAACCGTTGTTCCTGATACTGGGCAACAAAGGCCATTCCGTCGAACCCTACGACAGCAAGGCCATAATACAGATTCATTTGAGCAGCTGTCACCCCTTGCGCCTTGTACTCCCAAGCGCAGTGGGTAAAGGTCATGGAGCTCACGCCTACCTCAAGTTTCGCCACAGAATCGGGCGTCAATTGATGCTCGGACAAAAGCGCGGCAAACGCATCCAACGCGGAGTGAATGCTAGTCACGCATGCGTGCGGTTTATAGCCCACTTTACCGGTTTCCCAAACGGAGCCCAACCCCTCTAAAAGGCGGCTCGGGTTAGGTGTATTGGAATACGTGCTTAAGTATCCGCCATAACCTGCCTCGAGCACATCCGTGATGCCCGTAAAGTCTTTTTGCGCGAGGTAAGCCGAATACACGCCACTTTGGGCCGCACGTCCCGAATGAAAACGCTTGACCATCGCACCTTCTTGGGCTGCCATCAGTCCGCCGGCCTGCGAACCGGCAATGCCCAGCGCGTGTTGCGTGCGTAACGCATCAAGCCCCAGCATCGACGCAGCGCTCGCCGCAGCGACAAACACCCCTGAGGCGCCCTGGGGATGAAAACCTCGAAAGAAGAGCCCCATCGTCGCTGCGTTACCGACTCTCGTGCCAATCTCATACCCAGCTGTCATCGCTTTCACTAGGGTGCGACCAGTGCGCTGACGCGTTTGCTCTGCCAGTGCGACCACAACGGGTGTCGCGATCGAACCTGCATGCAAAATCGATTCTTTATGAATATCGTCTAGCTCAAACGCATGGCCAGCGGTGGCATTGACCAGCACCGCTGAGCTGACCGACGTTTTTTGTCCGCACCCAAAAATCGATGCGACCGGCCGGGCGCCCTCCTCCTGCACCATCGCCGCAACCCGTTGCGTCCACGGTAGGGTTGCACCAAACAAACAGCAACCAACGCTGTCGAGAAAACTGGTGCGCATTCTCGCCACAACCTTAGGCGGAATGTCTTCGAACCGAAGCTTGGCCGCAAAGGTCGCTAACTCAAGTGTTGCACCCGGCAACAACGAAACAGGATGACTATCCATACTGAGGCTCCATATCTAGGCGTGCCACGATCCCTGTCATCGCTGGCGATGCAGCGGGATAGCGTTGCATCACAAGCGGGTCGTGACCAGGAATAATGTGATGATTGGATTGTGCCAACGCTTCGAGCTTGGCGTACCCTTGTAATGCCTCACCGACATTAAACATTGTTGTAAACGCACGGCGCTTTTCAAAATGTTCATAGTAGTGACTGGTGTCTGAGGCAAGCACGACCCAACCTCGCTGGGTCCACACGCGCACGCACTGCATGCCGTGTGTATGACCACCGATGCGGTGTACGGTCAGGCCTGGTGCGAGATCTCCTTTGCCGGAATAGAAACTCACCCGATTTCTATAGACCAAGCGCACCATGCCGACGATCTCATCGATTTCATAGCTATGGCTGAATTGCTTCTGACACATGTGACGACCGGTGGCGTAAGACATCTCATCGTCTTGCAGATGAAACTGGGCTAGAGGAAAACTTTCAAAGGTTCCCACGTGGTCGTAATGGAGATGCGTGATGATGACATTGTCGACTGTCGCTGCGTCAATCCCCAACAGCTTGAGCCCCTCAGCGGGCGTACGTAACAATATTCGTCCGCGCTTTTTCGCCATCTCTGCGCTGAACCCCGTATCCACGACATAGGTGTGCTGCGCATTACGCACCACCCAGACGTAGTAGTCCATCGGCATCGGGCCATCATGCTCATCCCCGCCAATGAAATGGTTTCTTCGCGAAGCGTCACGCGTTGCATATTTCACCGCAAAGACTTCATATGGCAGGAAATTCTCTTCTAACTGCTCAGCACTGTGTTTCATTGCCCCCCCAAAACACGCTGTTTATTTTTGCATCGACTTCTAAATGCCCGCGCGCTAAGCAATGCTTGCTTCGCTTATCTTTTTGCGCACTGCACATAAACGCCTTGTTTCTTGAATCGAATGCTAACGAGCAGATAGCTGCGGGTCAATCGAATAGAATCAAATCCTCTTTTGTTCGTGCAACCTAGAGGTCTTATGACGACTCCCCAACAGTCCCTAAAACTATTCTCAACCATCGCGATGCGCAATGTGCTCAAAGCCATCATCCCTGAGTTCGAGAAGCGGTCGGATGCGCATGTCACGATTGAGTACGGCGCAACAGCGCAATTGTCAGAGCGTATTCGTGCTGGCGAGCGTGCGGATGCGATTATGGCGGTATCCAGCTCGATCGCAGAACTGATGAACGAAGGCATCCTACAACCGGGTAGTCGCTTGGATTTTGTCAGCTCGGACGTTGCGATGGCCGTCAAACAAGGAGCCCCCGCACCGGATATCTCTACTGCGGAGGCCTTTAAGGCAACACTTTTATCCTGTCGCTCGGTCTGTTTCTCCAAACAAGGTGCAAGCGGCATGTATTTTGCCAGCCTGCTCCGGAAACTTGGCATCGAAGACGAAGTTAGAGCCAAAGCCCTCGTCTTGCCTGAGGGACTGACTGGCGAACCTGTCGCCCGCGGCGAGATCGAACTGGCCGTGCAACAAATGAGCGAGCTTATGCAGGTTTCTGGCATTGATATCTTCGCCAAGCTGCCTCCGGCCGTACAACAGTCGACCATATTTTCCCTCGCCAGCTTTGCTGAAACCAAACAAGCGAAAGTTATTCAATCCTTAGCCGCGTTCATGCACTCGCCAGAAGTTGGCGCAGCGTTGCGCTCGCAAGGCTTGGGTCCACTCCTTTAAATTCTCACGAGGTCAATCATGACATCTGCGCTGCATTTTTTAACAATCGCCGAAGCGTCGCAACAAATTAAAGCGCGCACCTTATCACCGCTCGAATACGTCGATCATCTCGCGCAGCGCATTGAGGCCATCGATCCCCAGATCAACTCTTTCATTACGCCTACCTTCGAGCTTGCTCGGACACAAGCGAAGAAAGCTGAAGCAGAGATTACTGCCGGAAATTACCGTGGTCCGATGCACGGGATCCCCTTCGGTGCCAAAGATATCTATGAAACAGCCGGAATCCTAACGACCGGTGGCTCTCGGATTGCTCAACACCACATTCCAACGCATGATGCAACCACCATTACCAATATGCGCAATGCGGGTGCCGTATTACTTGGCAAGCTCAACACACACGAATTCGCACACGGCGGGCCTTCGTTTGATGTTCCCTGGCCAATTGTGCGTAACCCCTGGAATCTGGAGTACTTTAGCGGCGGCTCGTCTAGCGGGTCGGGCGCTTCAGTCGCTGCGGGACTCATACCCGGAGCACTAGGAACAGATACGGGTGGGTCTATCCGCGGCCCCGCCTCACTTTGCGGCATCGCGGGTTTTATGCCTAGCTCTGGACTCGTGAGCCGCACCGGAGTCATG
>CAMBPA010000192.1 GCA_945869355.1 Bordetella parapertussis | reverse complement strand
TCGCGAATGGCAAGCAAGTCGCCCTGCTATGCCCCACGACACGGCTCGCCGAACAGCACACACAAACGTGTACTGATCGCTTTGCCGATTGGCCGGTCAAGGTCGTCGAGCTCTCACGGTTTCGGTCAGCCAAGGAAATCAGTAGCGCGATCGACGGGATCCGCGACGGAACAATCGACATCATCATCGGGACACACAAGATACTGTCCAAAGATGTCAACTTTAAACGACTCGGTCTTGTCATCATCGACGAAGAACATCGTTTTGGTGTGCGCCAAAAAGAAGTGCTCAAAGCGCTGCGCGCCGAGGTCGACGTCCTGACGCTGACCGCCACGCCGATTCCTCGCACGCTCGGCATGTCGCTTGAGGGCATCCGCGACTTCTCTGTGATTGCCACGGCGCCACAAAAACGACTCGCCATCAAGACCTTTGTGCGTCGCGAAGACAACAGCACCATGCGCGAAGCCCTGCTGCGCGAACTCAAGCGCGGCGGGCAGGCGTATTTCTTGCATAACGAAGTGGAAACGATTCACAACCGCCGGGCACGGCTTGAAGAGCTCGTGCCCGAGGCACGCATCGCGGTTGCCCACGGACAAATGGGAGAGCGCGATCTAGAACAGGTGATGAAAAGCTTCTATCAGAAGCGCTTCAATGTGTTGCTGTGCACGACCATTATTGAAACGGGCATCGATGTGGCGAGCGCGAACACCATCATCATTCACCGCGCCGACAAGTTCGGCTTGGCACAGCTACATCAATTGCGCGGTCGCGTGGGTCGCTCGCACCATCAGGCTTATGCTTACCTCATGACGCCTGGCGAGGACGCCATCACCAAGAACGCTAAGAAACGGCTGGAAGCGATTCAGGCGATGGAAGAATTGGGCTCCGGCTTCTTCTTGGCGATGCACGATCTCGAGATCCGCGGAACAGGCGAGGTTCTCGGCGAATCACAGTCTGGCAATATCCAAGAAATCGGCTTCTCCATGTACAACGACATGCTCAATGAAGCCGTGCGCGCGTTAAAGGCAGGCGTCGAACCGGATCTAGATGCCCCGTTCAGTGCGGGTTGCGAAGTGAATCTGCACGCACCTGCACTCCTGCCCTCTGACTACTGCGCTGATGTGCATGCGCGCCTGTCTCTATACAAGCGGCTATCCAGCGCGACAGATGAAGATGGCCTGATCGCCCTGCAAGAAGAGCTCATTGACCGCTTTGGCAAACTGCCAGAGGCTGGACGCACCTTGGTCTCCACACACAAGCTGCGTTTACTCGGACTGCCGCTAGGGATTCAAAAAATCGATGCTAGCGAGTCCCAAATCTTGTTGCACTTCAAGCAAAATACGATTGTTGACCCACTTCGACTCATTGAACTGGTACAAAAGCAAAAGCACATTCGCTTTGCCGGACAAGACAAACTGCGCATTGAAATCAAAGCAGTCGATGTACAGGCCCGATTTGAAGCAACCCGCACGGCACTGCGTTCTTTGGTTTAAAGACACCTCTCTCTTCCTCTACAACACTGCCCGACCATGACGACAACCCACCTTGTTATTCAGTCCCCAGCACTATCGACAGATCTGATCGAGCAAGCTGCAGCGATTGCAGAGGCTTCTGGCGTACGGCGCGTCGGCACGACGGCCGCGCGACTGCTGGCTGTGAACGACAGCGCCGAGATACGTGCGGAAATACTCGCCTGGGGAGACCGCAGCCTGGTTGATACCGCTTATGTTGTTGCGGGCAGCCGACTCAGTGACTGCAAAGTGCTCGTCATGGATATGGATTCGACACTTATTAACATTGAATGCATTGATGAAATCGCCGCCTTTGGCGGCGTTAAAGAGCAAGTCGCATCCATCACCGAGGCTGCGATGCGCGGGGAGATCAAGGATTTTTCTGAAAGCCTTACACGGCGGGTCGCGTTTCTCAAAGGCCTCTCGGCCGAGGTCTTGCAATCCGTGTACGAACAAAAGCTGAGGTTTAATCCGGGCGCCGAACAATTAGTCGCGACCGCCAAGCAAGCGGGCTTGAAAGTATTGCTTGTTTCGGGTGGCTTTACGTTCTTTACTGAAAAGCTCAAAGCACGCATTGGCCTAGATGCCGCACACGCCAACGTTTTAGGTACTGAGAACGGTCTACTCACCGGCCAAGTTGTGGGCCGTATCCTAGACGCACAGTGCAAAGCAGACACGCTGCGTGCTTTCGCAGACGCTTGCGGCGCCACACCAGAGCAAATTATTGCGATTGGAGATGGTGCCAATGATTTGAAAATGCTTGGCTTGGCAGGCTACTCGGTTGCGTATCGCGCCAAACCTGTGGTACGTGCACAGGCCAAGTTCGCCCTGAACGTCACGGGTCTTGATGGTGTGTTGAACTGGTTTGAGGCCTAAGGCCTAAGGCCTAGCGCCTGAGCAGATAGCGCAAGACAAATCCGGGAAATGCCATCACGACAAACAACGTGAACGTAGTGGCGTAGAACTCCCAGCGCTGTGCGAAGACATTACCAATCATTCGTTCAAATGTGAAGCCGACTGCGCCAATCGACGCATACAAAACGATCAGCTCGATCACGCGCAGCACAAAGGGCTTAGGGCCCTTCAACGCAAACAAGCCAAATACACGTTCATTCAAAAAAGGGAGGTTGGCCGCTGCGAAAGCCAGCACAAGCAACAACCAAATCGCGGCGTTTTGATTCATCGCAATTTGGAGCGGCGCGCGCACGACATGATGGGCTCAGTGCTCAAAACGAGAGGGTGGCGCGCATCGCCTGCAGACAAAGCGCAATCAACCCACCAGGCATTAAGCCAAGACCCAGCACCAGCAGGCCATTTACAAGCAATAACGTACGCGGCAGTACCGGCGCTGCAGGTGCGAGTACTGATTTTTCGGCCGGCTCATCAAAATAAATTACTTTGATAATACGCAGGTAGTAGAACGCGCCGATCAGTGAAAACAACACAGCCACCACGGCAAGCCACAGGCGGTCTGATTGCAATAGACCTTGCAGAATCAAGAGCTTCGCATTGAAGCCCACGAGTGGTGGCAAGCCTGCAAGCGAACACATCAAAATCAGCATTATCGCGGCGACCCAAGGACTGCGACGATTCAGACCTTTGAGGTCATCAATGCTTTCGCACTCAAAACCGTCACGCGACAACAGCATAATCAAACCGAATGAAGCCAGTGTCGTCAACACATACGTGAGGATATAAAACAGGGCTGAGCCGTAGGCAGAAGTATCTGCCTGGATATCGCCATCCAACGAACCCGAGGCCAACCCCAGCAACACAAACCCCATGTGTGCGATCGTTGAATAGGCCAACATTCGCTTGAAGTTCGTTTGCATGATCGCGGTCAGGTTACCAATCGCGAGCGAGAGCACCGCAAGAATCAACAGCATTGGCTGCCAATCCGCAGCGAGATCAACGAACCCAATCACCAGAATACGCAAGGTGATCGCAAACGCAGCAAGCTTAGGTGCGGCAGCTAAGACAAGCGTGATCGCCGTGGGCGCACCCTGGTAGACATCTGGCACCCACATATGGAAGGGCACGGCACCCAGCTTAAAGGCCAGACCCGCAACCAAAAACACAACGCCAAAGGTCAGTGGCAAGTAATCAACCTGGCCTGAATTCACCGTATCCGCAATATTGCGCAGATCAAGATTACCTGTGGCGCCATACATCATCGACATGCCATACAGCATGAAGCCCGACGCAAGCGCGCCCAGCACGAAGTACTTCATCGCAGCTTCGGTCGACTCTGCATGGTCACGACGAATCGCCACTAACGCATAGAGCGCCAAAGACATCAACTCGAGGCCCAGATAGATCGTGAATAAGTTACCTGCAGAAATCATGACCATCTGGCCCAGCAAGGCAAACAACACCAGGACGTAGAGCTCGCCACCGCGCAACATATCGCGCGTCTGGATGTATTCACGACCATAGATTAATGTTAACGCCACGGCGATGTAAGAGGCCATCTTGAGCAGATGCGCGAGTGGGTCCGCGACATACAGACCAAAGAAGCTCTCGCCCACCAGACCAATACTCCATTGCCAAGCCGACAGTACAAACAGAACCGCCACAGTAGCGAGCGAAAGCCCGGAGGCGAGCGCACGGCGCGGGGCTTCACTACACGCATCCAGAACCAGGATGAGCATACCCATCACCG
>CAMBPA010000191.1 GCA_945869355.1 Bordetella parapertussis | reverse complement strand
AGGAAACTCTTCCGATATCCCTCGAAGAAGAAATGCGCCGGAGTTATCTCGACTACGCAATGAGCGTAATCGTGGGGCGCGCCCTCCCGGATGTCCGGGATGGTCTCAAACCCGTACACCGTCGCGTCTTGTTCGCGATGCACGAACTCAACAACGACTGGAACCGTGCGTATAAAAAATCCGCACGTATCGTTGGTGATGTGATTGGTAAGTATCACCCGCACGGCGATCAGGCGGTCTACGACACAATCGTGCGTATGGCGCAAGATTTCTCGCTACGCTATATGTTAGTGGACGGGCAGGGCAACTTCGGTTCGATCGACGGCGATAACGCTGCGGCGATGCGATACACCGAGATTCGTTTATCTAAGATCGCGCATGAACTGCTTGCGGATATCGATCAGGAAACTGTTGATTTCGGGCCGAACTATGACGGCAGCGAAAACGAACCATTGCTCTTGCCTTCGCGTTTGCCCAACCTGCTGGTTAACGGCAGCTCCGGTAGTGCAGTCGGGATGGCGACGAATATTCCGCCACACAACCTTGCAGAGGTCGTGGATGGCTGTTTGTATTGCTTGCGCAATCCGGACTGTACGGTCGATGAACTCATCGAGCTGATCCCTGCGCCCGATTTCCCCACAGGCGGCATTATTTACGGCATCGTCGGTGTGCGCGAAGGCTATCGCACCGGACGTGGTCGCGTCATCATGCGCGCCAAAACTCACTTTGAAGACATGGAGAAGGGCAATCGGCAGTCGATCGTGGTCGATGCCTTGCCCTATCAGGTTAATAAGAAGACCTTGCAAGAGCGTATTGCTGAGCTCGTCAACGAAAAGAAAATCGAAGGTATTTCTGATATTCGCGATGAGTCAGACAAAGACGGTATGCGTCTTGTGATTGAGCTCAAGCGTGGCGAAGTGCCTGAGGTCATTCTCAATAATCTATACAAACACACACAGCTGCAAGACACCTTTGGGATGAACCTGGTGGCGCTGGTGGATGGTCAGCCACGATTACTCAACCTCAAGCAGATGGTTGAGTACTTCTTGTCGCATCGTCGCGAAGTCGTGACGCGTCGCACTGTGTTCCAGTTACGCAAAGCGCGCGAGCGGGGGCATGTGCTCGAAGGTTTGGCGGTCGCCTTGGCCAATATTGATGCATTCATTACGATCATCAAAGCGGCACCGACACCGCCGGTTGCGCGTCAAGATTTGATGGACAAATCCTGGGATTCGTCCTTGGTGCGCGAAATGCTTTCGCGTGCGGATACGGAAGCGGTGGGCGGACGCGTGGCCTATCGTCCAGACAATTTGCCAGACGCCTTTGGTCTGCAATCAGACGGGCTCTACCGTTTGAGCGAAACGCAAGCGCAAGAAATCTTGAACATGCGCCTACAGCGCTTGACTGGCCTTGAGCAAGACAAAATCGTCAGCGAATACAAATCTGTGATGGACACGATCTCTGATCTACTCGACATTTTGTCGCGTCCTGAGCGCATTACGGTCATCATTAGCGAAGAGCTTCAGGCAATTAAGACTGAGTTCTCAATCAACGCCAAAGATGCGCGTCGCTCGGATATCGAGCTCAATGCAACTGAGCTTGATACCGAAGATCTGATCACGCCAGCCGATATGTTTGTGACGCTTTCGAAGGGTGGCTATATCAAGAGCCAGCCGTTGTCGGAATATCGCGCGCAGCGTCGCGGTGGACGTGGCAAACAAGCCACGGCAACAAAAGAAAACGACTGGGTTGATCAGTTGTTTATCGCAAATACGCATGATTACTTGCTGTGCTTCTCTGATCGCGGTCGTGTTTACTGGCTAAAAGTTTGGGAAGTGCCGCAGGGAACACGTACCTCGCGCGGCAAGCCGATCGTCAACATGTTCCCGCTGATCGACGGAGAGAAAATTACGGTTGTGTTGCCGATCAAAGCGTTCAGCGATGATCAGACGGTGTTTATGGCGACTTCACGCGGTACGGTCAAGAAGACGCCTTTGTCTGATTTTTCGAATCCACGTAAGGCAGGCATCATTGCAGTCGATCTCGACGAGGGTGACTTCTTGATTGGTGCAGAGCTTACCGACGGCAAGCATGACGTCATGTTGTTCTCTGATTCGGGCAAGGCGGTTCGCTTCGACGAGAATGATGTACGTCCCATGGGGCGTAATGCCCGTGGTGTGCGCGGCATGATGCTCGAAGACGGACAGAATGTGATTGCGATGTTGGTCTCGGGCGATGAGTCCCAGACCGTCCTGACCGCGACGCAAAACGGCTTTGGCAAGCGCACGCCGATCGCGGAATATACGCGTCATGGTCGTGGCACGAAAGGGATGATTGCCATTCAGACCTCCGCGCGTAATGGCAAAGTGGTGGGGGCTGTTCTGGCCAATGCAACAGACGAGATCATGCTCATCACCACGGGTGGTGTGCTCGTGCGCACAAGGGTTTCTGAAATTCGTGAGATGGGTCGTGCAACCCAAGGTGTCACGCTAATCAGCGTGGATGATGGCAGTATGTTGTCTGGTGTGCGTCGTGTCGTTGAAAGCGATGCGGACGACGACGGCGAAGATATTGCTGATGTGGTCGATCCCACAGCACCGGATGGATTAACGGGTACTGCAGACGGGGCCGATTCGGCGACTTAACATGGCGCGTCCCTGGAACTTTTCCGCAGGGCCGTCTGCGATGCCGGAGCCGGTACTCGAGCAGGCTGCCTCAGAAATGCTTGATTGGCATGGCTGTGGCATGTCTGTGATGGAGATGTCTCACCGCGGCGAGCAGTTTATTGAAATCTGTTCGCAGGCCGAAACGGATTTACGTGAACTGCTTGTGATCCCACAAGACTATGCCGTGCTCTTTATGCAGGGCGGTGCGACCGCCGAAAACGCTATTGTGCCGATGAATCTTTTGGGTCGCGTTGCTCAACCTAAGGCTGATTTCGTGATCAGTGGCATATGGGCGACGAAATCCCATCAAGAATGTCAGCGCTATGGGGATGCGCACATTGCGGCGACGAACGCAACCGCGACGGTCATCGACGGCACGCAGCAAGCACCTTATACGTGGCTGCCTAAGTCGGATACTTGGCGAGTCCGCAAGGATGCGGCCTATTTGCATATCTGTAGCAATGAAACGATTGGTGGCATCGAGACCATGGACTGGCCCGACATGCAGGCTCTTGGTGCGCCCGAGGTGCCGCTGGTGGTTGATGCTTCGTCACACTTTCTCTCAAGGCCCATGCAGGTTGATCGTGCAGGGATGATCTTTGCCGGTGCACAAAAGAATGCGGGACCCGCAGGGTTGACGATGGTGATTGTGCGCCGTGATCTGATCGGACATGCGTTGGCAATTTGCCCCTCCGCTTTTGACTATAAAAATGTCGAAGCGCAACGCTCGATGTACAACACGCCCCCAACGTACGCCATCTACATCGCTGGGTTGGTGTTTAAGTGGCTCAAGCAGCAGGGCGGTTTAGCGGCGATCGAACAAAAAAACATTCTGAAGGCGCGCGCGCTGTATGATTATTTTGATCACAGTGCTTTTTACACCTTGCCGATACATCCTTCGGTGCGCTCTCGGGTGAATGTGCCGTTCTTCTTGCGCAATACGTCTCTGGACGGCGCTTTTTTAAAGGGTGCCCAGGAACGGGGCTTGATGCAGTTGAAAGGACACAAAAGTGTTGGTGGGATGCGCGCATCGATCTACAACGCGATGCCCTTAGAGGGCGTACTGGCCCTCATAGACTATCTTAAGGATTTTGAACGCTCACATGGATAAGTCACTGCAAGACCAGTTGCTGCCACTGCGCCAACGTATCGATCAGATTGATGCTGAAATCCTAGATCTACTGAACCGTCGCGCCTTGACAGCGCAAGAGGTCGGTGAGGTCAAGCATAAGCACAATACGACGGGTCCCGTGCTGCGTCCCGAACGAGAGTCACAAGTCGTTCATCGGTTGCAAGAGCTCAATCGTGGACCTTTTCCATCCGAGGGTGTTGCCTCTGTTTGGACTGAAATCATTTCTTCTTGCCGCTCGCTTGAGCAATCGCTGACGGTTGCGTTTCTTGGCCCAGTAGGTTCATTCTCCGAGCAAGCTGCGCTTGAACACTTCGGCCGTGCTGTGATTGGTTTGCCCTGCGCGTCATTTGACGAGGTATTTCGTTCGGTAGAAGGTGGC
>CAMBPA010000190.1 GCA_945869355.1 Bordetella parapertussis | reverse complement strand
ATCGACTTGCTGCTCTTTGAGCATACGCATCTGCGCATCGTAATCCGCTTGCTTTAAACCTTCCGTCAACATACGAGCAACTTCTTCATCACTCAACCCATAGGAAGGCTTCACCGTGACAGACGCCTCGACTCCCGAGCCGAGTTCGCGCGCCGTCACACTCAACAAACCGTCAGCATCCACTTGGAAGGTCACACGAATTTTGGCGGATCCCGCGACCATAGGTGGAAACCCACGCAGTTCAAATCTTGCAAGCGAGCGACAGTCCGCGACGAGATCGCGTTCACCTTGCACAACGTGCACCGCCAAGGCGGTCTGCCCGTCTTTAAAGGTTGTAAATTCTTGCGCACGCGCCACCGGAATCGTACTGTTGCGGGGGATGATGTGCTCCACTAACCCACCCATGGTCTCAAGGCCAAGTGTGAGGGGTGTCACATCTAAGAGCAGCCAGTCCTCGCCGGGGTGTCGATTGCCCGCAAGCAGATTGGCTTGCAAGGCCGCACCCAAGGCGACAACTTCGTCGGGATTCAAATCTGTCAAAGGTTCTGAGCCAAAGAAAGCACCAACAGAGTGACGCACGATGGGCATGCGCGTGGCACCTCCCACCATCACAACACCCTTTATATCCTTGATAGAAAGAGACGCATCTTTCAGAGCCTGTCGTGCACAGCCCAAAGTACGGTCAATCAAATCAGACGCCATCGCCTCGAAGGCTTGGCGCGTTAACGACAGCGCAAGCGTAGTCGAACCGAGGGTCACCTTGACCGTGAAGTCAGCCTGATCTGTCAAGCCCTCACGCAATACACGCGCGGCGCTTAACATCGCGCGACGTGACGCAGGTGTCAAATCATTCAGGCAAAGTGTTCGCGTGAAATACGCCACGATCAGGGCATCAAAATCATCACCACCCAAGCGGGTATCACCGCCGGTTGCGATCACCTCAAACACACCACGCGTCAAACCCAGCAGCGAGAGGTCAAAGGTGCCGCCGCCTAAGTCATAGACCGCATAGACCCCTTCAGAGCCGTGATCCAATCCATAAGCAATCGCCGCAGCCGTTGGCTCGTTGAGCAACCGCAAAACATTCAAGCCGGCTAGACGCGCGGCATCGCGTGTGGCCTGCCGCTGCGCATCATCAAAATAGGCGGGCACCGTGATCACTGCACCAACAAGCGAGTCGCCAAGTGTCCCTTCGGCGACATATTTCAGCTTATCTAAAATACGTGCGGCCACTTCTACGGGTGAGACGGTCGCATGCGTGGTCTGGATCCGCAGGCTTTGTCCGTCTGGGACAAACACATACGGGACATCCGACGCTGCAGCCTCCGCGTGAGATCTTCCCATAAAGCGCTTGATCGAAACTAAGGTATCCAGTGGATGCGTCCCCTGATAAGCCAGCGCCTCAACACCAACTACCGCACGATCAGCCGCTTCAAAATAAACGGCTGAAGGCACTAGCATCTGCCCTTGCTCGTCTGGCAAGACTTCAGGCACACTGCTTCGTACGGCGGCGACTAACGAATGAGTGGTACCGAGGTCAATGCCGACGGCTAAGCGTCGTTGATGAGGAGCGGGCGATTCGCCCGGTTCAGAGATCTGCAATAACGCCATGTGTCTGCTTCAGTTGCGCAATAAGTTTGTCTAAAAACATCCATTCCCGCACCCGTACCGCAGCTTGGTCCAACTGTTTGTTTGCAAACAGACTAGTCAAGGTCTGCACGAACTCGACGCGTGCCGCATCGAATTCCTTGGCGAGTGCTTGGTAAGCTGGTTGGTTGGGATGCGCCATCAACTCGTCAAGGGCTTCGTGCCATTCCATTTGCTGCATCAGAAAAGCAGGTGCCATCGCGGTATTAGTTTCTGTTTGTAAATCAACGCCGCCGAGTTCACACAAGTAACGGGCCCGAGACAGGGGGTCCTTCAAGACCCGCCACGCCTCATTGGCCTGTGTGCTCCATTGCAAGGCCACGCGTTTTTCTGCCGCAGAACCCGAAGCAAACCGGTCGGGGTGAACGGCTGTCGCCACACGCTTCCAAGCGGCTTCTAGCACCTGTGGATCAATCGCAAACGTCTGTGGCAAACCAAACAGCGTAAAGTGATCCGTTGCATTCACGACTGGTTATACGGTGAAAGATTCACCGCAACCGCAGGTGGCCTTCTCGTTGGGATTGCGGAATTTGAAGCCCTCGTTCAAGCCTTCTCGGGCGTAATCGAGTTCGGTACCGTCAAGGTATGACAGACTTTTAGGATCAATAAACACTTTGACCCCAAAGCTTTCAAAGACTTGATCTTCGACAGCGACTTCGTCGACATACTCGAGCTTATACGCCATACCCGAGCAGCCCGTGGTGCGTACACCTAGGCGCAACCCAATCCCACTGCCCCGCTTTTGCAGATATTTGCCGATGTGATCGGCTGCCTGCGACGTAAGTGTGACGGCCATGATTATCCCGTATGCTTGTCTTTATAGTCTTGGACCGCAGCTTTAATTGCGTCTTCGGCCAGAATGGAACAGTGTATCTTGACCGGAGGCAAAGCAAGCTCTTCAGCAATTTGTGTATTGCGAATTGTCAATGCTTCGTCAAGTGTTTTGCCTTTTACCCACTCGGTCACGAGCGAGCTCGAGGCAATCGCTGAACCACAGCCGTAAGTCTTAAAGCGCGCATCTTCGATGATGCCTGCTTCATTGACACGAATCTGCAGCTTCATGACGTCACCACAGGCCGGTGCACCGACCATGCCGGTGCCGACTTGATCGTCACCCTTGTCGAAGCCACCCACGTTGCGGGGGTTCTCGTAATGATCTAAGACTTTATCGCTGTATGCCATGCTGTTTCTCCGGCAGTAGGGTTCAGTGTGCAGACCACTGAACAGAATTCAAATCAATACCCTCTTTGGCCATTTCCCAAAGCGGCGACATATCGCGCAATTTACCCACGCGGGTCTTCAGGAGCTCAACCGCATAGTCGATATCTTTTTCAGTGGTGAAGCGCCCGATCGTAAAGCGAATCGAACTGTGTGCGAGCTCGTCATTGCGGCCTAAGGCACGCAATACATACGAAGGCTCTAAGCTTGCCGAGGTGCAAGCCGAGCCACTCGACACAGCGAGTTCTTTAATCGCCATGATGAGGGACTCTCCCTCAACGTAGTTAAAACTCACGTTCAGGTTGTGTGGCACGCGATGGTCTAAGTCACCGTTGAGATACACCTCTTCAATCTGGGACAAACCAGCCCATAAGCGATCGCGCAACATACGAACGCGCTCGTTTTCGGTGCCCATTTCAGCTTGCGCCAGCGCAAAAGCTTCGCCCATGCCCACGATCTGGTGAGTCGCCAAGGTGCCTGAACGGAAGCCGCGCTCGTGACCACCACCGTGCATTTGCGCCTCAATACGGATCCGTGGCTTGCGACGCACGTACAACGCACCGATTCCCTTTGGACCATAGGTTTTATGCGCGCAAAACGACATCAGATCAACTTTCAGTGTCTGCAAATCGATGGCTACTTTACCAGTCGCCTGTGCAGCATCCACATGGAAAATAATATTTTTAGAGCGACAGATTCCGCCCAGCGTTGCGATGTCTTGAATGACGCCGATTTCGTTGTTCACAAACATCACCGATACCAATACCGTATCAGGACGCAGTGCAGCGTTAAACGCCTCAAGGCTGATCAAACCGTTTTCTTGCACCTTGAGGTAAGTGACTTCAAACCCTTGGCGCTCGAGTTCGCGACACGGATCTAAAACAGCTTTATGCTCGGTTTTAATCGTAATAATGTGCTTGCCACGCTCGGCGTAAAAACCTGCAGCGCCTTTAATCGCGAGGTTGTTTGACTCGGTTGCACCAGAAGTCCAGACGATCTCGCGCGGGTCAGCGTTGACCAGCGATGCGACCTGAGCACGCGCGCGCTCGACAGCCTCTTCGGCTTCCCAGCCATAGGCGTGGCTGCGTGAGGCAGGGTTACCTGCGCGTTCGTACAACCAGGGAACCATTTTGTCGACCACACGGGGATCGACGGGCGTGGTGGCCGAGTAATCAAAGTAAATGGGACGCATTGACATATGTGAATCCTGAATCTGAAATCGTTAAGCGCTGACTATTGCGATCTATCTTCGCTCTACCCGTTAGGCTGTTGCGGGCGCTGACTGTTTGACAGCTGGTGCGCTTGAACCCACAACGTT
>CAMBPA010000189.1 GCA_945869355.1 Bordetella parapertussis | reverse complement strand
CTGATTTTGATTTCGTGACTGAAACGCATTCTGGTGGTACGGGTGACTGGTCCAACCAGGTTTATGCCCACCAGATGTTTAAAGAGCCGAACTACGACGGCATATTGATATCGAAAATTGTTGCTGAGCAAAGCAAAAAGAAGGCAGAGCGCATAAACCGTCTTGGGGTGCACCGCCACTTAAGAGTTCCGAGGAACTTTCCAGTCATGGGCGATTGTGGAGCTTTTGGATACATCAATGAAGATGTCCCGCCGTTCACCACCAGCGAGATATTGGAATACTACACACGCCTCGATTTTGATTACGGCGTATCCATTGACCATTTCGCGATTGGCGAGGAAGCAGATCGCAAGCGTCGGTACGAGTTGACCATTCACAACGCCAATGACTTCATTGTTGAGCACAAAAAGCTTGGTTTGAACTGGACTCCAATTGGTGCAGTTCAGGGGTGGGACGAGGCAAGCTTTTCAAAGGCGGCCAAGCAATACGCTGCCATGGGCTACGACTATATTGCGGTCGGCGCAATGGTCCGTCGCAGGAGTCCGGAGATCATTTCCATTGTTCAAGCGGTCAGGAAAGTAATCCCAGCGGCGACAAAGCTGCACTTGTTTGGGGTGGCGCGATTGAATTCACTTCAGGCCTTTGCCAAGGCCGGGGTTACTTCTGCGGATAGCGCTTCTTGCTTGCGCAAGGCCTGGTTGGGCGGGTCAGGCAATAACTACCTTGCGGTGGATGGGCAAGAGTACGGCGCGATTCGAATTCCTGAAGCAGACAAGAGCTTCAGGGCTAAGCGCATGGTTTCTGAAGGGCGAGCCACCTTGGAAGATGTGAGAAAGATCGAGTACGCATGCCTTGAGGCGATGCATGCCTTTGATCGCGGCGAAAGAACTGTTGAGCAAGTTGTCGAACAGTTGCATGAGTATGACCGGTTGGTAACTCCCGAACGGCAAGACAACCGTGCTTACCTCCGACGTACGCTGGAGGCGCAACCGTGGAAGACTTGCCCTTGCGATATTTGTAAGACGGTAGGCATTGACGTGGTCATTTTTCGTGGCAACAACCGCAATCGTCGGCGTGGTTTTCACAATACATACGCTTTTTATCATTTGTTCCAACGTATCCTGGTAGGCGAGCGCGTAGCGGCATTCGCCCCGGATCCTGATTCCGCGCAGCTCAACCTTTCGCTGGTAGCAGACGAGGTGGACTGATGCGATTTGACTTAAACCTTCGACAGGTCGTTAAGCAGCAAATCATTGATGCTGCCGAAGAAATGAAGGCTTGGGACACAGACCCAGCGTTGAGGGAGTCGGAACGAGATGCCATTCGGCAACGGGTTCGCCTGTTTGAGCACACCACCAAACGCGACAATCTGCGCCTTGGCGGGGTGGATGGCAGCGGTGACTTTCCCGCCTTGACTTATTCTGACTGTGCGGTCTATTTTACGGTTGCACAGGGAGTTATTTATGAGAGCTCCAAAGACACGGGACTAAGGGAACTTCCTGTGCTTGCGGATCCAGTGGTTCACGTCACCTGGATTCCCGAGGACGAGGTTAAGCGCACAGAAGTATTGTTGGCGGCATTCTCACACCTGGCTGGAAGAGATGTAAGGGATGTGATTCAGCAATCGGACTATCAAAAGCTCAGGAGTCAACATGCACGTAAGGCCACTACGGTAGACGCGCTTTTTAATGGCTTGATATTGCCTCATCCAACGGACGCAGGCAACTTAGGAATTCAACTTCGAACTTCGGCTGAAATGGGGGCGGCCTTGCGGTTGATTTGCAGCGATCAATGCCCCCACTATGTCTTGGTGGATACCACCATGTCGTTGCCCTTAGTGACCCAGAGCGGGTCACTTTTTTTTGAGCATTTGAAGCGCCTTTGCTGTGTCGAAGCTACCCAACGCGGGGTGGGATTTTTTGCACTGAGCAAATCACATGGTCTGCCGTCGCTTGAGCAACTAGAAGTGCTCGCCACTGAGGTATCTGTCGCAGCCGGTCGTGCGAACGCCGAGCATTGGTTTGTCAGATTGCCCATTCCCGGAGAGGACCCCTGGCCATGTCCGATTCCGGCAGGCAAGCGGGTGCCGCCCCATGGTGCAGTGAGTTACCTGGTTCGGTTCCACCGCAATACTCCCATCATGCGACTGGACATGGATCTGGAATATTGGCACAAAGCACTTCGCGGCGAAACTGATGCGGACACCGTTACAAACGAATCAAAAATGTTTGGTGATCTGGACTACACCAGTCATGACCAGCGTGCGTTCGGTTACCCTTACCCCATAAAGGCTTGTCACGACAGAACGTCGATGAAAATGGCCGAAAGAGTTGCTCTCAGAAAGCAAATTGTCGATGCCGCAGTAGGGGCGGGCATGAAGCGTGGACTGTTCAAAGACGTTTCCATTGCCACTGGCCATGCATAGGGAAGAGCAAAATGAGTCTTTACGACGACCTGATCGCGAAACTAGGGCGGGAATTTGGCGTTCTAGCGCAAAGTGACACCCGTCAACTTACGGTAGTCGCCCTCAATGGCGATGTTGCCGTTGGGGACCTGTTTTTAATGCCTAGTCGCCGGGGAGGGCGCGAGCGCTTTTATGTGTTCCGAACCAGCGAATACGCCAACGTATTAAACCGTGCAATTGACATCGGTGACGTCGCTCGTAACAAGCTGACGATGCCTGATTCGTACCGAAGCGAAGACTTGATCGAGGAGCAACTCATCGAGCTAAAAGGTGTCGTTATGGGGTATGCGGAGCTAGACGGCGACAAATGGGCTTTCCGGCGACCACGCCGATTGCCTGAGCATTTGACCAATGTTTACCGCGTTGACCCATCCAATGGCGAATCGGCTGAAGTCATCAAGTTGTTGTTTGAGTCGCAACTTGGTTCAAAGGGTTTGTACATCGGCGATCTTCTGGCAGGTGAACAAGCACTCAAAGGGGTCAAGGTCTACCTCCCTGCATACGCTCTGTCTCACCACATCGGCGCTTTTGGTCGAACGGGCGTCGGCAAAAGCAACTTGATGATGGTGTTGATTGGTGCGGTCATTGAATACAACCGTATACGTTGGGTTGACAATGACGTCAGTGAACCGGCCGCTAGCCTTTTTGCCATTGACCCACACGATGAGTTTCGACGCTGGCACGCCAACCGCACCGGCGGCGCTGATGGCATGGCCGGCATTGTGGCGTCCATGACTGAAGAGGAGAGGGTAGCGTTGGTCGCCCCTTTCTATTACCTAACTGCTAGGAGCATCTCGGAAGAGTCGTATTGCAAGCAAGTGATTCTTTCTCGTGCTGACGTTATGCCGCAGGACTTGGTGAGCATTACGGAGTTTACGGAGCAGCAAACGGCGTTTGCAAACCAACAGTTTGGTAACTGGGGGCAGGAGTGGGTGACTCGGGTACTCAACAACGAACTGCGTCGTGAAGATGATGGCGGAGATGGCCCTGATTACCTTGAAGGTACCGTAGGCGCTGTTCAGAGAAGGTTAGGCTTTTTAGCGGCTGGGTCCACGCGCGTTTTTACTGCATATATGCCGGAAAAGGGGTATGAGTACCAGTCCTTGCTACCCGACATCATCTGCGCGCTGGAACAGGGCCGTGTCCTTGTGGTCGACACCACGCTGATGACCGAGCTGGAGCAATTTTTGGTGACCACCATTGTGGCCAGAACGCTATTTACGCTTCGCCGCGCTTTGCGCAGCGTAGAGACTGTGAGTCAACTGCCGACCGCGATTCGTGGGGCATTTGGCAACGAGCTGCGCGAAGACGGTTCTGAAGATTCGCCTGGCCAACGAGCATTGGTCGAAATGCTGATCGCGAAAATTGAAACCGGTGAGCTGCCCTACGTATTGGACGACATGCCAATCCCGCAAGACCGCTTGCCCTATGTGAATGTGGTCGTAGAAGAGGCTCCGAGCATATTGAACCCGGCACGCATGCGATTTGGCTCAGTTTTCAGAGACATATCGCGCCAGGGGCGTAAATTTGGAATTGGGCTAACGGTAGTTTCGCAGCAGGTGACTGAGATTGACTCTGGCGTACTTACCCAACTCAACACGGAATTGAACATGGCACTTGGGAACGAGCAGGAACGGCGCGAGGCAGTTCGAAATGCGTCTGCCGACTTGGCTGGATTCGAAAAAGAGTTACAGGTAATGGGGAAAGGGCAGGTGATTGTCACCGCGTCATAT
>CAMBPA010000188.1 GCA_945869355.1 Bordetella parapertussis | reverse complement strand
TGGCTGGCGCGGCTAAGCGCTGAGACGGGCAAACCTGTACAGTACGGGGTAGAGAGTTTGCTCGGAGGTGCAATGAAAGTCCCGCAACGGCTCATGCCGCTGGTTGAAGAAGGCTTGGTTGACGATGTCCTGAGTCAGTTGATGAGCGGCAAAGAAGCGACCGTTTATGTGGTGCGCTGCGGTGATGACGTACGCTGCGCCAAAGTGTACAAAGATGCTAAGCAACGTAGCTTCAAGAACGCCGTTTCGTACACCGAAGGCCGTAAAGTTAAAAACAGTCGCCAAGCGCGAGCCATGGAAAAAGGCACCCGCTATGGCAAACAAATGCAAGAAGAGCTTTGGCAAAACGCCGAGGTCGACGCCTTGTTCAAGCTCGCTGGTGCGGGCGTTCGTGTCCCGAAGCCCTACATCTGCACGGATGGTGTGCTCTTGATGGAGTTGGTCACGGATGCCGAGGGCAATGTGGCACCTCGACTCAATGATGTCGAGCTCACACCACAGCACGCGCGCGCGTGCCATCAATTTCTATTGAGTCAGGTGGTGTGCATGTTGTCTGCAGGCGTGATTCATGGCGACTTGTCCGAGTACAACATCCTGATGGCTGAGGATGGCCCGGTTATTATCGATTTGCCTCAGGCGATTGATGCGGCGGCCAACAATGACGCGCAAGTGCATTTACAGCGCGATGTGCAAAACCTGGCGACCTATTTTGGACAATTCGCGCCCGAGCTACTTCTCACGCAGTACGGGTCTGAAATCTGGCAGCATTATGTTGGAGGGACGCTCACGATCGAGACGCCTCTGACGGGGCGGGCGCAGATCGACCACACGCCTGTCGATATGGATGGGCTGATGCAAGAAATCGAAGCGACGCGTCGTGAGCAGGAGGCGCGTTTACGGCGAATGCAGGGGATTCCCGAGCCCGGGCGGGACGGCTAATCCTTTTCTGTCCCGTGGCTATAATCGAACGAACACAAGTCCACTTTTCTGGTTTAGATCATGACTGCACATACACCTCTGATTTTTAAGTCCACACGTTCAACGCAGGGGCGTTCGAAAGCTCAGCGAGACGCGATTCTTGCGGATCCTGGTTTTGGCAAGTATTTCAGCGACCATATGGTTTCGATTGACTGGACCATTGAGAAGGGCTGGCACGATGCGCAGGTCAAGCCTTACGGTCCCTTGTTGCTTGATCCAGCATCGTCTGTTTTGCATTATGCGCAGGAGATCTTTGAAGGTTTGAAGGCCTATCGCCATGCGGATGGGTCGATCTGGTCTTTCCGTCCACAGGCTAATGCTGAGCGTATGCAGCGTTCGGCGCATCGGCTTGCGCTGCCAGAATTGCCGACGGATGCGTTTATTGAATCGTTAAAGCAGTTAGTTTCTCTGGACGCTGAGTGGGTGCCTTCCGCAGCTGACACGTGCATGTATTTGCGCCCCTTCACGAGTGCGAATGAAAGCTTTTTGGGGGGGCGCTCGGCGCATAAGGCGACGTATTTTGTGATCGCAAGTCCCGTGGGACCTTACTTTGCTAAGGGTGTCGCCCCGGTATCGATCTGGTTGTCCGAAGACTTCACCCGCGCCGCTGTCGGTGGTACGGGTGCGGCTAAGTGTGGCGGCAACTATGCGGCCTCATTGTTGCCGCAACAAGAAGCCTATAAAAATGGCTGTTCGCAGGTCCTGTTCCTTGATCCCCAAGAGGGGAAATACCTTGAGGAACTCGGTGGGATGAATGTGTTTCTGGTCAAGAAAGATGGCACGTTGGTAACCCCTGAGCTGTCGGGCAGTATTCTTGAAGGCGTCACCCGCCTGAGTATTTTGCAGTTAGCCAGGGATCGTGGCGTCAAGGTCGAAGAGCGCAAAATCTCGATTGATGAATGGCGTAACGGAGTCGCCTCGGGCGATATCGTCGAGGCGTTTGCGTGCGGTACAGCGGCAGTGGTGGCGCCGATCTCGGCGCTTAAGGGGCGTGGCTTTGTGGCAGGTGATGAGAACGCTCCTGCAGGCAAACTAACAATGTCGCTACGTCAAGAACTGACTGATATTCAGTATGGTCGTGCCCCAGACCGTCATGGCTGGTTGACTCGCTTAGTTTGATCGGATTGTTCAAGCATCAACCGGTATTGCGCCACAGTGAGGCATGGGTATCGGTTGAGTAGATCCATGAGTAGCTTGTCTGCCCGAACTACCTGAGACGCGGGCAGACCTTCCATAATCTCGCTGTAGGTTTTAAAGCGGCCGTCACGGTGCCAGTCCTCGAGGGCTTGCGCATGGATCTCAATGTTTTGCGCGTTGCGCTGAGCGCGACGCAGACGCTGTAGGTTGGCCTCTTGTGTGCCGTAATCGCTTTGTGTGCTGCCCGATCCTCTTAATACCCTGATGCGAGCCGCCGTTCGAATCTTCAAGTAGTCGGTTTGATTGACTAAGCCCACGTGTTCCAGTTTGTTGATGCAATCGAGTAGCGTCTCGGGACCTGTATTGGCGTGCTTTGCTGTCTGAGCCAAGGCCCGAGGAACGCGCTGTCCACGCTCAGTAAGTAGCGCGATATAGCGTTTGGCAGTGAACTGAACTTGACCTAATGGAATTGAACGAGGTAGCGGCATAGCTAACTTTATAATCAATATAAATAGTACATCATACTTTAATTAAACTAGTACTTCAACTCATTGTTTAAATAGTACATCAGGATTTTAATGCGCGCCGAAAAAATAAAGAATATTTTTGTGATTTTGCTTGGAGCACTGCCTTTTATCTGGCCGGCTCTTTGGAACGGATATCCTCTCGTTTATAGCGACACCAATGTCTTTATTTATCAACCTACACCTGGGTTCTTCAATTGGGACAAGCCTTTCATCTACGGCCCTTGGATGCTTTTGGTGCATGGGTGGCAGTCGTTATGGGGCGTTGCTGCGGCTCAAGCAATTCTTGTGTCACAACTTTTGTGGCTGACCTTGTCTGTGTTTGGTCCGCCCAGCAAGAGCAGGTTTTTATTACTTTGCCTAGTTCTCGCCGTTTGTACCGGGGCGTCGTGGTTCGTTTCTCTTTTGATGCCCGACATTTTCTCCGCGCTCGTGGTCTTGAGTATCTTTGTCCTGGGCTTTAGCCCACGCCTATCGCGCTCGCTAGCCGTTTGGATTTGTTTGGTGGGGGCGCTAGCAATTGCTGTGCACTTATCGCATCTGGTGATTGCGGCCGCGTGCGTGGTGGTTGTTCTCTTACTGCGGTTTTCTCGTGTAGGCGTCGTCATGCTGCCCTTGGTGCTAGCGCTGGGCCTCTTGGTGTCTACGAACTATTACGCCTTTAATAAGCTCGCGGTGTCGCCATTTGGGTCTGTGTTTATGTTGGCGCGCTTCGCTGCAGATGGGCACGTAAACACGACGCTAGACGCGCGCTGCCCCAGTGTCGGCTGGCATTTGTGCACATGGAAAGATCGCTTGCCCTCTGATAGCGATGCGTTCCTGTGGGATAGCCAAGGACCAGTATGGTCGCATCCCGGCGGTCCAATTGGTTTAGCGCCTGAGGCCTCCACCTTAGTGATGCTCGCCGCACGAGAGAATCCTCTAGGCGTGCTCGCTTCAATGATCAACAATACGAGTCAGCAACTTTCCATGATCAAGCTGGGTGACACATTGCATGCAGACTCGTTGGATGTGACCGTTCTTCAAAGTATCGAAACACATTTTTCAGCCGCTGAGTTGGCACGTTTCAAGGCCTCTAAGCAGTGGAGCAATGCCTTGCAGAGTCGTGTGCAATGGTTGAATCACCTGGTTGCAGTCGTGTTCTGGTTAAGTTTCGTGCTGGGACTGTACTGCCTGTGGCGAGCGATTTTGCTGCGCGACATGCGCGCGTTTGCTTTGCTCTTGTTGGTGTGTGCGGGCGTGTTAGCCAATGCGTTTGCGACGGGTGCGTTATCAAAACCGCACTACCGTTATCAAACGCGCATCGCTTGGTTGCTTGTGATCCCGCCGCTTATTCTGCTGCGGCGCAAAGAGACCCATGAGGTCTCCTAGTGCGTCGCAGTCTGAGCTGATTCGCCGTCCGAGTTGATTACTCGCCGTCGCGTCATTCTTGCTTGATATTTGCTTTCTTGATCAGCGCACCGTACATCCCGAGCTCTTTTTTAATCAACGCCGCAAAGGCTTCTGGTGTGCTGCCGACGAGGTCATTGCCGCCTTTGACTTGAAGGTGTTGAATAACGTCGGGGTCTT
>CAMBPA010000187.1 GCA_945869355.1 Bordetella parapertussis | reverse complement strand
CGTGACCGTAGTTGCAAACAACTCCCAAGCGTTCGTTAGATTCAGAGAGCGCTGTTGTGAACTTGTGGATGTCACCGGTTGAGTCGTCCTCGGTAAAAACCCCCCCGTAGTACTTGCCGGCAAGAGTGGGTTCGATTGCACGCATCTCTTCGGGAGTGACGGCCCGTCGGTTGAGCCCGCCTTGCCTGAGCAGTTCGCTTACCGTTTGCGCATGATCAAAGCCGTGCTTGTCGCGATAGATGTGCAAGATCCCTTTTGTTTGATGATCAAAACATATATTTTCTTGAGCGGCCCATTCAAAAAGATATTCACGTGCGGCAACGGCTAGCTGCGTCGTCTTGATGGTGTTGGTCCTGTAGCTCGGAATGGCAGCTAAGAACTCAGCGAACCAACTTAATTTGTGCCAACTTGGCTTGGGGTTGACGAGTAGTGGGGCGCTGCGTGTCAACATCCATTTAAGCCCTTTTAAAATCGTGGACCAATGGTTCCAGACCTCTGCATTCGATGCAGACAGCTGGCCGCCATTGGCAAACGAAGTCTCCATCGCTGCATAGCGGTGTTTTTCAAACAGCGTGACGTGAAAACCGCGCTTGATGAGCGCGTAGGCTGTGGTGACGCCAGTGATACCGCCACCGATGACAGCAATTCTTTTAAACATGAGATAAGTCCTTGCGCACAAATAGAGGTGAGCGCATTTGCGATTCAAGTGCGCGCCCCCTCTGTGCAGGACCTGAGAGATTCGCAGCCTCAAGAGTTGCTCTTGAGTGAGGCTTGCTCCTTCGGTGTGCTGACCTGTGCGGTTCAGCAACTCTTCAGAGTGTCAAAGACGTAGCGGTTCTTTTTGCCTGAGAGTTTCCGGGGCGGTTGCTCCTTCGGCGACAGCAGTGCGGTTGAGGCCTGTGTGCTCTCCCGCTACGTACGAGACAGACTGAATTCTACGTTATTTCGTAGTGCTTTGAAAAATCTGAAATATGTTTTTATTTGCAACATAGGGTGAGGTTGAGATGGTTACGCTGGGTTTAATATACCGAGGATTACAGAGCGATTTACTCCGACTCATATCCGATAATCCAATGCGGGGAAAGGTATGCATATTCGTGATGCGACCATCGATGATGCCTTCGGTATCATGACCATCTATAACGATGCGGTACAAAACACGACAGCGATATGGACTGAAACGCTTGTTGATGAGACGAATCGCCTTGCTTGGCTAGCAGATCGCCAGAGCAAAGGTTATCCCGTGCTGGTGGCCGTTGATGATTTAGACAGTGTGTTTGGCTATGCAAGCTTTGGCGATTGGCGTGCGTTTGATGGTTACCGACACACGGTGGAACATTCGGTATACGTCAAGCACGATCAACGCGGAAAAGGCTTAGGGCGTCACTTGATGCTCGCGTTGATCGAACGCGCCCAGAAAATGAACAAGCATGTGATGATTGCGGCAATCGAGGCGGGCAATCAGGGATCGATCGCAATGCATGTAAAGCTCGGGTTTGTGCAAACTGGCCTGATGCCAGAGGTCGGCACGAAGTTCGGTAAATGGTTAGACCTCGTTTATCTCCAGCTGAAATTGGGCGAGCTTGCTCCAAGCTAAGGTGCTGTTGCTGCCCTAAAAAAATTGGTGCATTGCAGCAGCTCGGTGCGTAAGTGTTTCATTGTCCACATCGTGAATTTGTTTGTTGCCATGCCCGCAGATTGCTTATGATGTGCTTCATAACAAACCCTAAGCACTCTATCCTGGGAGACAAACGCATGTCACACATTAGATCCTTTGTCGCCGCACTTGTGGCGGCACTGAGCTGTTGCGCAAGCACATTCGCGCAAGACTATCCCAATACCGTTGTTAAGATCGTGTTGCCATTCGCGCCAGGCGGTGGGGCAGATAACACCGCTCGCATTATCAGCGAGCCGTTAGCCAAGCGGCTAGGGCAACCTGTTGTGATTGACTATCGCCCAGGCGCTGGAGGAACGATTGCAGCAGCGTATGTTGCGGCTGCACCAAAAGACGGATACACCTTGCTCTTTGCGACGCCTGGTCAGCAAATGACTAATCCTTACTTGATGGAAAAGTTAACGTACGATGCCTTCAATGGGTTTTCACCGGTTGTTGAACTAATTTCTGGTGCGAATGTACTTGTGGTTAATAACAAGTTGCCCGTCAATAACGTGGCAGAGCTCATTGCTTACATCAAAGCAAATCCAGGAAAAATAAATTTCGCGAGCTCGGGGATCGGTTCATCAAGTCATCTTGCGGGCGAACTGTTCAAGAGCATGGCGAAATTAGATATCGTGCACATTCCGTACAAAGGCTCGGGCGCTGCGGTTTCAGAGGTTCTGGGTGGGGGTGTGCAAATGAGTATTGACTCATTATCGGTATATCAGTCTCATATCAAAGCCGGGCGGATTAAAGCCCTAGCCGTATCGACTCAAGAGAGAACACCCGCGATACCAGAGTTGCCGACGATTGGCGATACGCTCACGGGCTATCAGGCTTTTCCAGTTAACTACATCACCGCCCCCGCAGGGACACCTCGCGCCATCATCGATAGACTCAATAAAGACTTCAATGCAGTGTTACAGGATCCCGTCGTACGCGAGCGGTTGATGGCGAATGGCTTGACTGTCAAAGGTGGAACGCCCGAGCAAATGGATGCTGTGATCAAGTCAGAGTCCGCGAAATGGAAGCGCGTGATTGAACAAGCCAATATTGGTAAGCAATAAATCCTAGAGGTAAGCAACGATGAAAAAAACGAATGCGTTCAAACTTGTACTGGCGATGTGGTGTATCGCGACCTCCCTTTGGGCGGTGCCGGCTCTCGCGAGATATCCTGAAAGGCAGGTCACGATTGTGGTCCCGTATCCGCCGGGTGGGGTGACCGATGTGTACGGTCGTGCGTTAGCACAACGCCTGTCCCAAATTTGGGGGCAACCTGTCGTCGTCGACAACAAGCCTGGCGGTGGCACGGTCATTGGGACACAGCTCGTAAGTCGCGCGTCTGCGGATGGGTATACCTTACTGCTCACGAGTTATGGTTACACCTCAAATCCGGTACTTAAAAAATCACTACCCTATGACCTGAAGGCCTTGAGCCCTTTGTATTTGCTAGGCACCTCGGCAAACATGCTGGTGATCAATCCGAACTTGCCCATTAAGACGCTAAACGACATCATCGCGCTAGGTAAAAGTAAACCAGGGGCTTTAACGTTTGGCTCATCAGGTAATGCGTCGAGCCCCCACATCGCTGCCGAGCTCTTTGCCATGGAGACAGGAGTCAAGATGACGCATATTCCCTATAAAGGGACAGGGCCCGCGATGAACGATTTGCTGGGCGGACAAATCATGGGAATCTTTGATGGGCCGTCGGCCATGCCGCGTGTGCGAGCTGGGCAGTTGAGTGCGATCGCGATCGCGACAGCCCAACGTCATCCCGCGGCAATGGAAGTGCCGACCTTTAGAGAGCTTGGTATTGATCTTGTCTTCGGCAGCTGGTTCGGCTTCTTCGTGCCAACCGGAACCTTCGGTGACATACAGAACACCATCATCGCAGGCATCGAACTTGCGTTGAAAGATCCCACCGTTATCTCGGCGATCGAAAAAACCGGTTTGACGTATGCCAACCTCAAGCAACAGGACTACCAAAAGTTTCTGGATGCAGAAGAGGTGCGACTACGTCGCCTAATAAAAACCGAAGGCGCTGGCATTCAAGTTGAATAGTTATCAGATACTGACGAAATTAAACTGAGAAAAAAATGGAATTAGAAACACTAGAACTCACGATTGCAGACGGCATTGCAACGGTTATGCTCAATCGACCGCCACACAATGCTCAAAATGCACAGATGCGCGGTGAACTCATTCAAGTTTTTGATAGTTTCAATGATAACGACGACGTGAAGTGCGCGATCATCACAGGTAAAGGCAAGATATTTTGCGCCGGGGCTGATTTAAATGAGCGTCCCAATCTTGGCGCAACACCCGGGGCTTATTGGAAGCACAATCGATTAGTGCGTGAAGCCAGTAACTCGATCATCGAATGTAGCAAGCCTGTGATCGCTGCGGTCAATGGCCCAGCGATGGGTGCGGGTTTTGGTCTGATGAATAGTTGCGATATTTGGGTGGCGTCCAATACAGCATTCTTCTCCATGCCCGAAATCAATGTCGGACTGGCTGGCGGCACCGCGATGCTTCAAAGCGTATTTGGTAAGTCGCGAGCGC
>CAMBPA010000186.1 GCA_945869355.1 Bordetella parapertussis | reverse complement strand
AACTGAAGGTCTGAGCCACCTGGGTTGGAGGTGCGGCACAGTACGATCACGCCGCGATCTTCCCATTCGAGATAGGGCTCGACCGAGTCTGCACCTAGATAGGGGCTGACCGTGACGGCATGGGCGTTGTAGCGACCAAATACCTCTTTCGCATATTGAGTGGCCGTCGCGCCAATATCGCCTCGCTTGGCGTCGAGTACCAGTGGCAACTGTGGATAAGTCTCACGAATGTAGGCACACAGGTCTTCGAGCTGACCTTCCGCGCGTACCGCTGCGAAATACGCAATCTGGGGTTTAAACCCACACGCAAAGGGAGCGGTGGCATCGACAATTTGTTTGCAGAACTGAAAAATCGCATCGGGCCTGCCGGTTAATTCGGCAGGCATCTTTGTGATGTCCGGGTCTAGCCCGACCATCAGCAAGGAGTTTGACTTGGTCCAGGCGGCGTTCAACGTATTGATAAATGACATAGAGGAGGCAACTTGGTTTATAAAGACCGTCCGCCTGTACGATTCAGGCTTTTCATTTTACCTCGGGAAGATAGCACGCCATGCCAATGCTCAACGTCCAAATCCTGCACGGCTACAGTCCAGCCAGCAAGACCGATCTCTTGAAAAAGCTAACACAGTCCGTTGTAGACAGCATCGCCGCCCCGTTAGCGTCCGTGCGTGTTGTGTTGCAAGAGATCCCAGCCGAACATGTCATCGTGGCCGGTGAGCTGGGTAAAGAAATGGTGATGATCACCGTAGGCTTGATTCGCGGGCGCACAGAGGCACAAAAAGCGGCGCTGATCGCTGCGATGGCGGACGCCACCGAGCGTGCCATTGGGGTCTCCAAGCAAAACATCCGCGTCATCTTGTTTGACCGCCCCGCAACTGACTTTGGGGTGGCGGGTGGCATCACGGCAAAGGCCTCGGGTCGCTAATTCAACACAAGTGAAGGTTAAAGAATGACAACCGTTTTGCGCTATGAACAAGATGACCTGGGTGTGGTGACGCTCACGCTAGACCACCCAGAGACCCGTAATGCACTGACTGGCACTGGCATCGTCGAGGCGATGCTTGAAGCGTGTCACCGAATTGAGCACGACCCGAGCGTGCGTGCCGTCATCATCACAGCCTCAGGCCCGGTGTTTTCCTCGGGCGGCAAGATCGACGAAATGCAGAGGCAGATTGGGTCGGGCTTTGGCAGCGACGTGCTGCGGCAGGAGTACCGGCAAGGCATTCAGCGCTTGCCGTTAGCGATTCACCAGATTGAGGTGCCAACGATTGCTGCGGTAAATGGCCCGGCGATTGGCGCTGGATGTGACTTGGCGTGCATGTGTGACCTGCGGATTGCGTCAGAGCAGGCGACGTTTGCGGAGAGCTTTGTGAAAGTTGGGATTGTGGCGGGTGACGGCGGCGCCTGGTTCTTGCCACGCGTCATTGGCATGGCGCGGGCCGCCGAAATGTCCTTCACAGGCGAGCCGATCGATGCAAAGACGGCACTGGATTGGGGAATGGTGTCGCGCGTTGTGCCCGCCGCGGATCTGCTGACGACGGCCCAGACGCTTGCGCGCAAAATGGCCGTGAACTCACCACCTGCCGTGCGCATGACCAAGCGTTTGTTACGTGAGGGACAGACGGCCTCGTTGGCGAATTTGCTTGAGTTATCAGCGGCTTACCAAGCGATTGCCCATAAAACGCCCGAGCACGCCAAGATCGTGAACGATTTTATGGAAGCCAAAGCCGCCCGACAAGCGGCTCGCAAGTAGACAATTCCCTAAGTTTTCTCAAGCCGGACTTGAAATCCGGCAAAGAGGCCCTATAATTAGCACTCGACTTCAATGAGTGCTAACAATCTTGTTTGCTACTCAGCGAAGTGTTTCTCATAACCATTATTTTGTAACAGGAGTTCTACATGGCCCTGCGTCCCCTGCACGATCGCGTGATCGTCAAACGCCTGGACAACGAGCGCACAACTGCCTCGGGCATCGTTATCCCTGAAAGCGCGGCTGAAAAGCCCGATCAGGGTGAGGTGCTAGCCGTTGGTCCCGGTAAACAAACCGAAGACGGCAAAGTGTTGAAGATGGATGTCAAAGTCGGCGACAAAGTTCTGTTCGGCAAGTATGCCGGCCAGACCGTTAAAGTCGATGGCGAAGAAGTCCTCGTCATTCGCGAGGAAGAAATCCTCGCTGTGGTCCAGTAATTCACAGAATACAGAAGGAATCTAAATGGCTGCCAAGCAAGTCTTATTCGGCGATGATGCACGTGTGCGTATCGTCCGTGGCGTGAACATCCTCGCCAACGCAGTAAAAACAACTCTCGGTCCTAAGGGCCGCAACGTCGTGCTCGAGCGTTCTTTCGGCGCACCAACCGTCACCAAAGACGGCGTGTCGGTTGCTAAAGAAATCGAACTCAAAGACAAATTTGAAAACATCGGCGCTCAGCTGGTCAAGGAAGTTGCTTCCAAGACGTCTGATAACGCAGGTGACGGCACCACCACGGCAACCGTGTTGGCTCAGTCGATCGTTGTCGAAGGCCTGAAGTACGTGGCTGCCGGCATCAATCCAATGGATCTCAAGCGCGGCATCGACAAAGCGGTCGCCGTTGCGGTTGAAGAGCTCAAAAAGCTCTCCAAGCCATGCACAACCACCAAAGAAATTGCTCAAGTCGGTTCGATCTCGGCTAACAGTGACTTCTCGATCGGCCAGATCATTGCTGACGCAATGGACAAAGTTGGCAAAGAAGGCGTCATCACCGTTGAAGACGGTAAGTCGCTTGAAAACGAGCTCGATGTGGTCGAGGGTATGCAATTTGACCGCGGCTATTTGTCGCCTTACTTCATCAACAACCCAGACAAGCAAGTATCAGCGCTGGAAGATCCTTATGTTCTGATCTATGACAAGAAAGTCAGCAACATTCGTGATCTGCTGCCCGTACTTGAGCAAGTTGCTAAGTCGAGCCGTCCACTGCTGATCGTTGCAGAAGACGTCGAAGGCGAAGCCTTGGCTACGCTGGTTGTGAACAACATCCGCGGCATCCTCAAGACCACCGCTGTGAAAGCGCCTGGTTTTGGTGACCGTCGTAAAGCAATGCTTGAAGACATCGCCATCCTCACCGGTGGTACTGTTATTTCCGAAGAAACCGGCATGTCGCTTGAAAAAGCCACGCTGGCTGAACTCGGTCAAGCAAAGCGTATCGAAGTCGGTAAAGAAAACACCATCATCATCGACGGTCATGGCGATGCCAAGTCGATCGAGGCACGCGTCAAACAGATCCGTGTCCAGATCGAAGAAGCAACCTCTGACTACGATCGCGAAAAACTGCAAGAGCGCGTGGCCAAGTTGGCTGGCGGTGTTGCGGTGATCCGCGTGGGTGCTGCAACCGAAGTCGAAATGAAAGAAAAGAAGGCACGTGTCGAAGACGCATTGCACGCTACCCGTGCAGCTGTGGAAGAAGGCATTGTTCCTGGCGGTGGCGTTGCACTGATCCGCACGCGTGCTGTGGTCTCCAAGGTCAAGGGCGACAATGCTGACCAAGACGCTGGTATCAAGCTTGTCTTGCGTGCCATCGAAGAGCCTCTGCGCACCATCGTTGCAAACGCTGGCAGCGAGCCAAGCGTTGTGGTCAATAACGTTGCAAACGGCAAAGGTAACTACGGCTTTAACGCCGCCACCGGCGAGTACGGTGACCTAGTCGAGCAAGGCGTTTTGGATCCAACCAAAGTCACACGTACAGCTCTGCAAAACGCAGCCTCTGTTGCCAGCCTGTTGCTGACGACCGAAGTCGCAGTTTGCGAACTCGTCGAAGACAAGCCTTCCGCTGGCGGCGGCATGCCTGGTGGCGATATGGGCGGCATGGGTGGTATGGGCGGCATGGGCTTCTAAGCTCAACTCTCTCAGGCGCCAGCCCCGATTTTCGGGGTATGCACGAAACCCCCGGGTCATTTACCGGGGGTTTTTTTATGCGTGGCGTCTTTGCGTACAATCTTCGCCTATGACGGCAAGCTCGCTCACGGGTATGCTTGGATCCACAGATGTAATAAGGCGGTTGTAGATGACTCAAGATGCGCAGGTGAAAACGGTATGGTCCGAGGCTGAGCTCTCTGTTTTAGCGGTCAAGGCATTTCAAGGGCTAGGCTTGACGCAAGCAGACGCAAAAGATGTTGTGCAAGTGCTCGTCATGGCCGATCTGTTCGGTTTAAGTACGCACGGTCTGTCGCTTGTTGAGTCCTACGGCGAC
>CAMBPA010000185.1 GCA_945869355.1 Bordetella parapertussis | reverse complement strand
AGGCGATTGTGGATCAGTTAATCGCGGCGCTCAAAAAAGCGCTCGCGCAGCCAGATATTATCAAGCGCATGAAAGATTTAGGCGCATCGCCTATTGGTGACACGCCTGACGAGTTCCGCGCGTTTCTTGTTAAGGACAGCGAGCGCTGGGCGCGCGTGATCAAGGCCTCGGGGATCAAGGCCGATTAATCGTTCGTTCGCCTTTGTTCAGACCGAGGGGCGAAAGGCTTCAATCCCCAGGTCACGATCAGCCAAACGGCGGCCAGTGCGCTGGCTGACCAAAACACTGCGGTGGGTCCGCCCCACACCACCAGCGCGCCCCCCAAGGCGCCGCCTAAAAACAAGCCGGCCGCTTGCGTGGTGTTGTAGAAGCCTAGGGCGAGACCCTTTAAATCCGACGGCGCGACGCGCGACACGAGCGAAGGCTGCAGGGCTTCAAGCACGTTAAACATCACAAAGAAACTAGTCAGGCCGAACGCCAGCAGATAAAAGCTTTGGCTCGCCCACACCAAAAAGGCACAGGAAAGGACCAAGCCGGCGACAGCCAGGCGCAACATCGCACGGTAGGCGTGCCGTTTTTCTGCCACAAAAATGGCAGGCACCATAAAGATGAACGAGCCAATGATCACGGGCAGATAGACTTTCCAAAGCTCGGCCGCGGTTAGCCCGCCGAGCTTGAGGAACAGTGGTGGCACGGCAATAAAGAGCGCAATCTGGATCAAGTGCAAACAAAACACACCGAAATTCAGTCGCAACAAATCTGTGTGAGTAAGCACTTGCATGGCTCGAGCGGGCTGCGTAGGCTTAGGCTGTGGTGGTGCAAGGGGAATGACAAAGCGCGCAACCGCTATACAGACGACTCCGAGTAGCGCGATCGTCCAGAACAGGCCCGCCAAGCCAGCAGACCCGACAATTAAGGGCGCGAGGACAAGCGCAAACGCAAAGGATAGGCCAATCGATCCGCCAACCATGGCCATGACGCGGGTGCGCACCTCGGGTCGGGTGACATCGGCCAACCAGGCCGTGACTGCAGCCGAAATCGCGCCAGATCCTTGGATTGCCCGACCAAGCGTGACCCAGTAGATATCCGTCGACAGTGCACAGACCACGCTACCCAATACAAACAGCGTCAACCCAAACAGGACGACCGGCCTGCGCCCCCAACGATCAGAAGCCAAGCCGAACGGGATCTGCATAAAGGCTTGGGTCAAGCCGTACATACCAAGCGCCAAACCCACCCGCGCAGGATCATCGCCCCCAGCTAAGCCTTGGGCAGCCACGGCAAACACCGGTAGCAGCAAGAACAACCCCAGCATCCGGGCGGCGAAGAGCCCTGCTAACGCGAAGCTGGCACGACGTTCAGTCGGGTTCAGGGCCAAAGAAGGGGAGTCAGGCATCAATGTTTGTGTTCTTTCTGTAGGGGTGCCGCACGGGTTTCACGCCAGCACGGTATAGTACCAAGTTACCTTTTTAAAACGTGTCATGAACGAAATCCGCATCCGGGGTGCCCGTACCCACAATTTAAAGAACGTGTCGCTCGATCTGCCGCGTCATCGGCTAGTCGTCGTGACCGGACTTTCCGGGTCGGGGAAATCGTCTCTCGCCTTTGACACGCTTTACGCCGAGGGCCAGCGCCGTTACGTCGAAAGCCTGTCGGCTTACGCGCGCCAGTTTTTACAGCTGATGGACAAGCCTGATGTGGATCTGATCGAGGGCCTGTCGCCTGCGATCTCCATTGAACAGAAGGCCGCCGGCCATAACCCGCGGTCAACCGTCGGCACCATTACCGAAATCCACGACTATTTGCGGCTGTTATATGCCCGGGTCGGCACGCCTTATTGTCCCGATCACGGTTTGCCTCTCGCCGCACAGAACGTCAGCCAGATGGTCGACAGCGTGATGGCCTGGCCAGCCGAAAAACGCCTGGCGATTCTTGCCCCGGTCGTACGCACGCGCAAGGGCAGCTTTGACGATGAGTGCGCAAGCCTGCAAGCGCAGGGTTTTGTTCGGGTACGAGTCAACGGTGAGATGGTTGATCTGGACAGCATGCCGGAGCTGAACAAAAACGAGAAGCACGACATTGATGTGGTGATCGATCGTTTGCGGATCAAACCAGAAAGCAAGCAGCGCCTGGCTGAAAGCTTTGAAACTGCGCTCAATCTCGCGCAAGGTCGCGTCGTCGCGCTCGACATGGACACAAACGAAGAGCATTTGTTCTCGAGCCGCTATGCGTGTCCGATCTGCAGCCACAGTCTGCCCGAGCTTGAACCTCGGCTGTTTAGCTTTAACAACCCGGTGGGCGCGTGCCCAAGCTGCGATGGCTTAGGCCATATGGGCTTTTTTGACCCTAAGCGCGTGGTGGCCTTCCCGGAACTGAGCTTGGGTTCAGGAGCGATTCGCGGCTGGGACAAACGTAATGCGTTTACGTTCTCGATGCTCTCCAGTCTAGCGACGCATTACGAATTCGATATTGAGGCTACCTGGGACAGTCTGCCTGAACATCTGAAAAAAATTATTTTGCATGGTTCCGGCGCTATTGAAATCCCCTTTTTCTACTTGAATGAAAAAGGTCGCAGCACGGTCAAGCGTCATCCTTTCGAAGGGGTCATTCCAAACCTCGAACGTCGCTGGAAAGAAACCGATTCCTCTGCAGTACGCGAGGAGCTAGGCAAGTATCGTGCCGTACAAAAATGTCCGGCTTGCCAAGGCTCACGCCTACGTCCTGAGGCGCGCCACGTGCGCATTGGGGACGAACGCATCGCCCCGCCGGCCGCGTTGGCAGACAGTGCAACAGGTCGCGCCTGGCAAGAACATGGCTTAGCGATCTATGAGGTCGAAGCACAACCGCTGTCCCAATGCTTGAAGTGGTTTCAAGACTTACAACTCACCGGGGCGCGTCAAGAAATCGCACAGCGTATCGTGCGTGAAATCGAAGCACGCCTGAGCTTTTTAAATAACGTTGGGCTGAATTATTTATCGCTTGATCGCAGCGCCGACACGATCTCGGGGGGCGAAGCGCAACGTATTCGTCTAGCCAGCCAAATCGGCTCAGGGCTCACGGGTGTGATGTATGTCTTGGATGAGCCTTCGATTGGTTTGCACCAGCGCGACAACGACCGACTGATCGCCACGCTGCATCACTTGCGTGATCTAGGTAATAGCGTGATCGTTGTCGAGCACGACGAAGACATGATTCGCCAGGCCGACTGGGTCGTCGATATGGGGCCTGGTGCCGGCGAGCACGGCGGACAAATTGTTGCCGAAGGCACGCCGCTGCAAATCGAACAAAATCCTGCATCACTGACCGGCCAATACATGAGTGGTGTGCAGGCGATTCCGATTCCCACGCGTCGCCCCATGGATCAAGAGCAGACGTGGTTATCGCTCACCGGATGCCGTGGCAACAATCTAAAGTCCGTTGAACTGCTCATCCCCTCAGGTAAGTTTGTATGCGTCTCCGGCGTATCAGGTTCGGGTAAGTCCACGCTGATTAACGATACGCTGGCCGTTGTGATGTCACGCGCGTTGCACCATGCGCAAAGCGAACCTGCGCCCTTTGATACCCTGACTGGGCTTGAGCATTTCGACAAGGTAATTAGTGTCGACCAGAGTCCAATCGGACGCACACCGCGTAGCAACCCCGCAACCTACACAGGCCTTTTCACCCCGATTCGCGAATTGTTTGCGGGGGTGCCTGAGTCGCGCTCACGTGGCTACGATCCAGGTCGCTTCAGCTTTAACGTCAAGGGCGGGCGCTGCGAAGCGTGCCAGGGCGATGGCGTCGTCAAAGTGGAAATGCACTTTCTGCCTGACATGTATGTCCCGTGTGACGTGTGCATGAGCAAACGCTATAACCGCGAGACCCTCGAAATCCGCTATCGCGGCCGCAACATCCACGAGGTACTCGACCTCACGGTCGAACAGGCGCTTGCGTATTTCGAAGCGGTTCCTGCGATCGCGCGCAAGCTGCAAACGCTAATGGATGTCGGTCTATCTTATTTACGTCTGGGTCAAAGCGCGACGACCTTATCTGGTGGTGAGGCCCAACGCGTCAAGTTGTCTCTCGAGCTGTCACGACGCAGCACGGGTCGCACGCTATATATTCTGGACGAACCCACAACCGGCCTGCATTTTCATGACATCGCGTTACTGCTGGGCGTGTTGAATCAGCTTGTCGATGCCGGCAACACGATTGTCGTGATCGAACACAATTTATATGTCATCAAGACAGCCGACTGGGTGATC
>CAMBPA010000184.1 GCA_945869355.1 Bordetella parapertussis | reverse complement strand
CAGAGCCATGAGAATCCTGAATTTCTGAAGGGTGGAACAGCTGTATAGAATATGAGGATTGAGTTTAACGCTTTGGGTCCCGCCATGTATCTCGATGACCACCTCACTCGTCCGTTCGGATCCATCCCGGAACTGGTCCATGTCACGGCCGCAGAGCGCCCGACTCAACCAGCCTTAATACTGGATGGGCACGCCCTCACCTACGCTGAGTTGGATACGCTGATCGGACAGGTCGCCAGCAGCCTGCAACGGGATGGGCTGAGACAAGGCCAGACCGTCGCCGCCTGTGCGAGCACCTCCTTTGAATACGTTGCGCTATTTTTAGGTGTTCTTCGGGCAGGCGGGCTCATGACCCCTCTGCCGCCCTCCGCCACCCCGCAAAACCTTTCTGCCATGCTGGCCAACTCTGGTGCCACGATCTTGTTTCTGGATCAAGCTTGCGCGCGCCAATGGTCAACCGACGACCAGGCCGCAGAGGGGCTCAAGAGGGTGTGGCTCGACAACTCCTCAGACGGGGCAGCAGACTGGTCGAGCTGGGTCGCCACAGACGCCGCCCCTACCCCCGTCTTTCCCGAGCCACACTGGCCTTTTAATTTGATCTATTCGTCCGGCACGACCGGGACACCAAAAGGAATCGTGCAGCCGTGCTCGATGCGTTGGGCGCATGTGCAACGGGCTGCGACCAATGGCTATGGTCCAGATACGATCATGCTGGCGTCCACCCCTCTGTATTCCAACACCACTCTCGTCGCACTCTTGCCCACGCTAGCCTTGGGTGGCACCGTGATCTTGATGTCGAAGTTCGATACCCGTCTCTATTTAGAGCTCGCCCAGCAGCATCGCGTCACGCACACGATGCTCGTCCCTGTGCAATATCAACGACTCATGGATGATCCCCATTTTGATGCGTTCGATCTCTCGTCTTTTGCGGCAAAGTTTTCTACGAGTGCGCCCTTCGGTGCCACACTCAAGGCCGAGGTATTGCGCCGCTGGCCAGGCCGCTTAACTGAGATCTACGGCATGACCGAAGGCGGGGGCCGCTGTGAGCTCGAAGCCCACAACTATCCTCACAAACTCCACACCATCGGAAGACCAGCAAGCGGACACGATATCCGTCTGATCGACGAACAGGGTCGTGAAGTCTCACCAGGTGAAACCGGTGAAATTGTCGGTAGCTCTGCGGCCATGATGGAGGGTTATTTCGGCATGCCCGAAAAAACGCGCGAGGTGGAATGGTTTGACGCGAAGGGTAAGCGCTTTATTCGCACTGGCGATATTGGACGCTATGACGAAGACGGCTTTCTGATTTTGTCTGACCGGAAAAAAGATATGGTCATCTCGGGCGGCTTTAATATTTACCCGAGCGATCTCGAAGCCGAACTCAATCAACACCCCTCAGTGCGTGAGTCGGCAGTCGTTGGAGTACCGTCAAGACAATGGGGTGAAACCCCCGTGGCCTATGTGGTGCTTCGACCGCACACAACGATCACCCCAGACGACCTACTGAGTTGGTTGAATGCAAGAGTAAGCAAAACCCAACGTTTAGCTGATTTGCTGTTGGTTGAGAGCCTCCCCCGCAGTGAAATCGGCAAAGTCTTGAAGCGACAGCTACGCGAGAAGTACTCAACTAAAAATTAAGCAGATCCATTTGCGAATTGTAGTCCTACCCATACGACAGCAAGTGGCCCCGCATTAAAGAGGGCATGCAACAACATCGCCGCACCGATACCGCGCTCAACACGCATCCAGGCTAATACCTGGCCCGTCACCCACTGGGGGAGCACCAACACCATCATCATCCACCATGCCATCTGCTCAAACTGGAAGTTATGCAGATGCAAGGCGGCGAAGGCCAGAACCGACGCGTGCATGACCCAAGGGAAATACCGGCAATAGGCTCTAAGCCATGGCCACGCCCAGACGCGTGGCCTCACGTCCCAGCGTCCAAGCCACCATAGAGCCAATACGGACACCCCGAGCAAACTGCCGGCCCACCATTGCATCCCATCTAAAAAGACCAGGGTAAGCACCGGCACCAACCAAAGCGCATGTACCGGACGCCTGAGGCCAAAGCGAAACAACAGCTCTTCCACGATAGGCGCCCAAATTAACGCCAGAAACCAGGGGAGATTGCGCATATCGATCCGATGCGTCGCACCACTCAACTCGAACACGGTCAACACGAGCGGGCCCAACAAAACGATATTGACGAGCCAAAGCATCGCCGCCCACGCCAGCAATCTCTTGGGTGCAATGCCTGGCCACCAATCCGCGTGCCACGCTCCAGCCGCGCGCGCCGCGGCAGGACGGTTAGCGAACGTTCTTTTTAGGCTTGGGCGTCTAATAAAGCGAAGACACTGCGTCAACTCCTCACGAAACGGCAACAGGCCTATCGCGCGATCTTGTTGACTCATACAGGGTTATCGCGATGCAGCTGTGCTGTTGCACGTACAAAGTCACCCGCTAAAAAAAGTGGCATCACCGCGCGACAACGGGTCAGGCAATCATCAATCGCGGCCTGATCTTCTCGGCGAGGCTGGTGCAAAACGAAATCTGCGACCTCTTGGGTCAGGTTAAGGGGTCGCGGGTGACCAATCCCCAAACGCAAACGCCAAAAGTCTGCGCTACCCAGCACCGACTGGATATCCCGCAACCCGTTATGACCGGCGTGACCGCCGCCCTGCTTGACTTTGACCTGGCCCGGAAAGAGATCAAGCTCGTCGTGCAGCACCAATATTTCTTGTGCTTCCAGTTTATAGAAACGCGCTAAGGCACCGACACACTGGCCTGAACGGTTCATATATGTTTGAGGCTTGGCAAGAAAGACCTGCTCGGCCTGCACTCGCGCCTTGGCCACTAATCCTGAAAAAGACTTTTCACTGGTAAAGCTCGCACGCAAGTCCTCTGCAATCGCATCGACCAACCAAAAGCCCGCGTTATGGCGCGTGCGCTCATAATCTGCGCCTGGATTGCCGAGACCCACGATGAGTTTGATTGAATTAGACATGTCTGCATTAGAAAGCAAAAGCCCCGCTTGCGCAAAACGCAAGCGGGGCGATCAGAACGTGCTGCCACTGAACCCCAAAGGGCTCAGAACCGTACGAATCTTAAGCGGCTGGTGAAGCGGGGGCTGCATCTTCTGGCTTGGCGTCAGCATCATCGCTTGCGCCACCCTTCACGATTGCAGTCACCAACACAGGGTTGGTGTCGCCGCGATGGGGAACGTGGGTCACGCCACTTGGCAACGTGATGTCCGCCAAGTGCATCGAACCACCCCCCACCAAGTTGCTCAGATCGACTTCGATGAATTCTGGCAGATTGGCTGGCAAGCAAGAGATGTCGAGGTCAGTCAACACGTGCGAGATGATCGCTGCGCTGATTTTGACAGCAGGCGAAACCTCAGCGTTGATAAAGTGCAGTGGCACCTTGGTGTGCAAGGCTTGGCCTGCAGAAACGCGCTGGAAGTCAAGGTGCATCACGATCTGCTTAAAGGGATGCCACTGAACCGAGCGCAATAGTACTTGCTGGCTTTTGCCTTCGAGTTGCATGTCGAGAATCGATGCGTGAAATTTCTCTTTGCGCAAGGCGTGAAAAATTTCGTTGTGATCGAGTTCGATATTGACGGGCTGCTCTTTGCCACCATAAACGATGGCTGGGACGCGGCTCGCACGGCGCAGGCGGCGGCTCGCACTCGTTCCCTGTACGCTGCGTGGGGTTGCATTAAATTGCATGAAAAACTCCAAAAAGGGCGGATATCACCCGGTTAAAACGTTGCCTGACTATCAGTCAACGCGTTTGCCGACCACCGCGACCAGTGGCTGGCAAATTCTTTACGCTCTAGTCAACGAACAATGAACTCACTGACTCTGCGTTGGAAATTCGTAAAATCGTCTCGCCCAGCAATGCTGCGCAGGATAATTGTCTGATCTTGCCGCATGCGCGCCCTTCCTCAGATAAAGGAATGGTATCTGTCACGACAAGCTCAGTGAGCTCAGAACCATTAATGCGTTCGATCGCGCCACCAGATAACACCGCATGCGTACAGTAGGCATAGACCGCCCCGGCGCCCCGCTCTTTGAGCGCTTGCGCTGCCTTACAGAGCGTGCCAGCCGTATCGACCATGTCATCCATAATCAAACAGGTGCGGCCATCGACCTCACCAATAATATTCATGACTTCTGAGACGTTGGCGCGTGGACGACGTTTGTCAATGATCGCCAAGTCCGCCTCAAGTTGTTTAGCCAACGCTCG
>CAMBPA010000183.1 GCA_945869355.1 Bordetella parapertussis | reverse complement strand
GAAAGGATGTCAGAAATATCTATTTAATGCTTCACGCTTAGATTACTAAATACCCGTGAAGTTCGCCGCGCGTTTTTCTTTCCAGGCGAGTGCACCTTCTTTGATGTCTTGCGATTGCTCAGAGTGCAATACGGCCGCGCAAATGGCAGCCTCATCCAGTTCACCTCGGGCAATCAGATTAAGATGTTTTTTGATACCAACTAAGGCGAGGGGTGCCATGCTTGCAAGTTGCGCACTGAGTTCATCGACCCGTGTGTAGAGCGTTTCGGCTGGCACGATTTCGTTTAGAAAGCCGATTGAAAGCATTTCGGGCGCAAGAATCTTTTCGCACGTTAAAAACAACCGTTTCGCTTGGTTCAGACCGAGGCGTGAGACGTAGCGCACCATGCCACCGGGGTAGAAGTGCAAGCCGAGTTTGGCGGCTGGCATAAACATATTTGCGTCAGGCACGCCGATTCGGAAGTCGCAAGCCAAGCTTAGGTCGGTTCCGCCACCATAGACGCCGCCATTAATCGCGGCGATCGTGACGGGTCTGGCGCGCTCGACGATATCCACTGTGTCGCCAAAGTACAGCGATGAGGGCGCGGCGTCAGCGGCTAAGGAGGAGATGTCGTAACCGCTGCAGAAATATTTTCCGTCGGCAACGAATTTGAGCACGAGCACATGTTGGTTGGCATTGACGGTTTCGATGTGCGTTCGAATCACGTCTAAATCGGCGGGACTTAACCTGTTGGCATAGGCTGGGTTGCGCAAACGGATTGTCGCAACCGATCCATTGATCTTGAGTCCTGGCGTTGTGGCTTGAGCAGGGCTGCGTTCAGAGGCAGTTGGACTGACGGACATTGATACGATTCCTTTGCTGCGACAAATACGTTTCAGAACGCTTTATAGTCCTGTATGCTCATCACGATAAGAAGACTCAAGGAGACAAGCCATGCGACACTTTATCGCACTTTTGACGTTGATTTTCTGGATAGGTGGCAACGCGACCGCACAACAAGCGGCCTTTCCCAGCAAACCGCTACGGATTGTTGTACCGAACGCGGCGGGTGGGGGGACCGACGCCTTCGCTCGGGTAGTGGCGGCTAAGCTCGGTGATCAGTTGGGGCAGTCTGTCATCGTGGAAAACAAACCCGGTGCGCAAGGTGGTATCGGCACGGCCTTTGGCGCTAAATCGGCGCCCGATGGGCACACCATGACGTTGGCCTTTACAAGTACCTTTGCGGTCAATCCGTTTGTACACAAGGATTTAGGTTACGACCCGTTAAAGGACTTTGCTGGCGTAGCGCTTGGTGTCACACAGCCTTATCTTATCGTGACCTACCCAGACGCACCGTATAACTCCTTGCAGGAGTTCGCGGACTTCGCTCGTAAAAAAACAGGCGGTGCAACCTTCGCGTCGACCTCGTCTCAAACAGAGTTGATTGGCGTGTTGTTTCAGACGATTGTTAAAACCAAGATGCTGTACATCCCGTACAAGAACGCAACCACCGCTGTCGTGGAGTTGTCGAGAGGCGATATCGATGTCATGGTCGCGAGTCTGCCCTCCGCGATACCGCTGGTGAAAGCGGGCAAGCTCAAGGCGCTGGCCGTGACAGGAAATAAGCGCGTCGAGGCACTGCCCGATGTGAAAGGTGCGGCAGAGTCTGGGTTTCCTGAGTTTGAAGCAAAGGGTTGGTATGGCCTCGCAGTGCCCGCGGCCACACCGCAGGCGGTCATACAAAAATTGAATCATCACATTAATCTCGTTCTGGCGATGCCGGATGTTAAAGCGTCGCTTGTCGCAGCGGGATTTGATGTTGAGACGTCTACGCCCGAGGAGTTCACCGAACTTATTAAGCAGGACTATCAGCGTTGGGGAGTGGTCGCTAAACAGCAACGGAGCAGCCAGCCATGACTGCCCAAACTAGAAAAGGGCCCCTCGCAAGGTTTCGTGTGCTGGATCTAACGCGGTTGCGCTCCGGTCCGACTGCGGTGCGACAGTTAGGTGATTGGGGGGCAGAAATTATCAAGATTGAGACGCCTGAAGGATTGGGCGTCAGTGACGGCTGGGGCGATAGTCGGCTGGGGCCTGATTTCCAGAATCTACATCGTAATAAGAGAAGCCTGACCCTAAATCTTAAAGATCCGGAAGGTTTGGCTATTTTTAAAAAAATGGCCGATAAAGCGGATGTGGTGATTGAAAACTTCCGACCAGATGTCAAGTTCAGGTTGGGTATTGATTACGAGTCCCTCAAACAAACGAATCCTCGGCTTGTGTATGCGAGTGTGTCGGGGTTCGGGCAGGATGGGCCGTATGCAAAGCGCCCAGGCTACGATCAAATCGTCCAAGGCATGGGCGGTCTCATGGCGGTAACGGGCTTGCCAGGCCAGGGCCCTGTGCGCGCGGGTATCGCAGTGGCAGATTCGGCGACGGGTTTGTATTGTGCGTTAGGCATCCTGACGGCCTTGCTAGAGCGAGAAGAGTCTGGTCAAGGACAGTGGGTGCAGACGTCTTTGCTAGAGTCCATGATAGGCATGCTCGATTTTCAGGCAGCACGCTGGTTGATTGGCAAGGAAATCCCAGAACAGGCGGGCAACGATCATCCAACCTCAATTCCTACGGGTGTCTTTCAAACCTCAGACGGTTACATCAATATCGCCGGAGCGGGCGCGCAGCAAATGTGGGAAAGGCTTTGCAAAGCGATGCATGCTGAGCATCTCCTTGAGCGTCCGGAATACAAAACGGGCAAGTTGCGTTCAACCAATCGTGTGGCGCTGAATGTAGAGCTGTCTGCGATCACGCGTGTAGATTCCACTCAAAATTGGATCCGTCGATTTGAAGCTGCGAGTGTCGCGAGTGGGCCAATCTACAAAATGGACGAGGTGTTTGATGACCCGCAAACACAACACCTTGGGATTGCAGTTCCGGTGCATCATCCCGAGCTTGGCGATATAAGAGTTGTCGGTCAGCCGGTTGGCTTGTCACGTACGCCCAGTGAAATTCGATCGGCCACTCCGGCACGTGGAGCCGATACGGAGGCCTTGATGCGCGAGTTTGGCTATTCGAGCGAACAAATTGCTGACTTACAACATCGTTTAGTCATTTAAATATGGGCGAGTCGCTCAGGTAGTGACTCCAGTGGCTTGAAACTATCTGGGCTTGCCATCGGCCAGCACACCTCAAACACACGGCCGCTCAGGGTGTTATTGAGCAATGATCCCGGCGCGATGTCTTGGTAGGTTTCGGACATCAGCGCGACGCGCTCGTTGACCTTGCGTTGAGCAATATGGTTGGTGGTGACCTCTGCAGGATGATGAAGACCGGCTGCTTGCAATAGTTCAGCTAGCGCATGCAGCGTATTATGATGAAACTGCGCAACGCGTACTGCCTTATCTTCTGGAACAAGCGCTCGTTGTCGCTCCGGATCTTGTGTGGCGACTCCGGTTGGGCATCGGCCTGTGTGGCATTGCTGCGCTTGTATGCAGCCGATCGCGAACATAAACGCACGCGCGCTGTTGCACCAATCGGCACCAAGGGCAAAGACGCGCATCATATCGAAAGCCGAGATCACTTTTCCAGAGGCGCCAAGCTTGATGCGGTCTCGCAGATTTAAACCGACCAGTGTGTTGTGTACGAGTCGAATTGCTTCGCGTAGAGGTGTACCTACGTGATCCACAAATTCAATGGGTGCCGCACCAGTGCCGCCCTCGGCTCCATCGATCACGATGAAGTCCGGGGTGATGCCGGTCTTAATCATCGCTTTGGCGATGGCGAACCATTCCCACGCATGACCAATGCAAAGCTTAAAGCCGACAGGCTTGCCGCCGGATAGGCGTCGCAGGCGTTCAACGAATTCAAGCAAGCCAATGGGGCTATTGAACTCGGAATGTGAAGCAGGTGAATTGCAATCCTGACCCATCTGGACACCGCGAGCGGCAGCAATCTCTGCAGTAACCTTGCCCCCCGGAAGAATTCCTCCGTGGCCGGGCTTGGCTCCTTGAGATAATTTGATTTCAATCATTTTGACTTGATCGCGCGTCGCATTCTCAATGAAATGCTCTTCTGAAAAATGTCCGGCTTCGTCTCGACAGCCGAAGTAACCAGAGCCTATGTTCCAGATCAAGTCGCCTGCGTGCTCGCGGTGGTAACGACTGATTCCGCCTTCGCCCGTGTCATGGGCGAAATTGCCTAAACGAGCGCCTTGGTTCAAGGCGAGAATGGCGTTGGCTGACAGCGCACCAAAACTCATCGCGGAAATATTGAGAGCAGAAA
>CAMBPA010000182.1 GCA_945869355.1 Bordetella parapertussis | reverse complement strand
GGCGTCTTCGATATGGTGTCTTTACGCCTAGCCGACAGTTTTGGCTTTGACGCTCTGTACATGACGGGCTTCGGTGCGGTGGCATCGCATATGGGTCTGCCAGACGCCGGGTTGGCCACGTACAGCGACATGGTGGGGCGTGTAGGTTCCATGGCAAAAATGGCTCGTACGCCTCTCGTCGCAGACGGCGACACCGGCTACGGCGGTCTATTGAATGTGCGACACACGGTACAAGGCTATGAATTAGCAGGCGCGTCAGCCATTCAGCTTGAAGACCAAGAGTTTCCAAAAAAATGTGGGCACACACCAGGGCGCCGTGTCATCCCCCTGGACGATATGGTCAAAAAAATCCGCGTAGCGGCTGAGTCACGTCAATCAAAAGATTTTTTGATTATTGCGCGCACAGATGCCCGCACAACGCTTGGGCTTGACGAAGCCTTGAGAAGAGCCGAGGCCTACGCAAAAGCCGGTGCAGATATCCTGTTTGTCGAATCGCCAGAAAGCGAAGAAGAAATGCGAACGATTGGACGCACGTTTCACCAACCCTTGCTCGCAAATATGGTCGAAAAGGGTCGCACCCCTGTGCTGAGCAAGGCCGACCTCGAAGCGCTGAACTTCAAACTCGCTATTTTCCCGGTGACTGCCTTGCTCGCGGGCGTTCAGGCAATGACCCAGGTCTATAAGCACTTCAAAAGTACGGGCTCGTCTGTGGGCGGAAAGACGGATCTGTACGACTTTACAGACCTGACAAAACTCATGGGTTTTGAAGAAGTGTGGGATTTCGACAAAAAGCATGCAGACTGACTAAAATTAATCCACCTGCATCGCTAAGGATGCAGTTTTTTTACTCTTCTAGGATAAGGACAATGAAACCCTCACGTCGCCAGTTCATCATTTATTCATCGGCTAGTTTGGCCGGACTCGGTTTAAGCGCACAAGCGCAAGCACAAGCCATGCTCGGCGAAGCAGAACCGGCCGCAGCCGGTCTTGGTTACAAGGAAGCTGCAACGGCAGTCGACAAAGCAAAGTTTCCAAAATATGCTGCAGGTCAGGTTTGCACCAACTGCCAACTCTATGTCGCCAAATCAGCCAATGCAGGCGCCTGTGCAATCTTCCCAGGCAAACTGGTCGCAGGCCCTGGCTGGTGTAACGCTTGGGTTAAAAAAGCCTAACTCACTGGAGAAAACATTGAACAAGCACCTCACAGTACTTGGGCTTTGTTTTGGTATCGCCGGCATCGCGCCGGCGATGGCGCAACAGGCCCCCAAAGCATCGACCACGACAGAACAGTATGTCGCCTATTGCAATAATAAGAGCGACATCGCCGCTCAAAACTTTTGCCATGGTTTTGGTCAGGGGGTCTACGAAACATATGTCGTGAGTCGTCATCCAAAAAATGCGCCTCACTTTGTCTGCTTACAGAGTGCGGGCGCATCGCGACAACAATACATTGATGGTTTTGTGAAGTGGACGGCGGCCAATGCCCGCTTTAACCAGTTATCGGCCGCAGACACCATCTTGCGTTATCTAGGCGAAACGTATCCCTGCAAGCGCGGCTAAGCCACTTGGCTCACGCTCTGCTTAGACCGTCAACCCACGCTTTGGAATACTCATCATGAATAAAACTCTCCTTGCTTTGCCAGTATGCGCAGCCTTGCTGTTAACTGGCTGCTCCGGTATGAACACCACTCAACAACGCACGCTGTCTGGTGGTGCCATCGGCGCGGCCGCAGGCACAGGCATCGCCCTGATCGCTGACGGCAATCCCGTTTGGGGTCTCATCGGTGGCGCTGCAGCAGGCGCCTTAGGCGGTTATCTCTACGACAAACACGAAACAAACAAGTAGTAATAAAGCGCTACGGCAACAGACCTTGCCGCGTAACGACAAAAAGCCTCGGATTTTCCGAGGCTTTTTTGTGTTCAGTGCTCTGTTTATTTAGCGCTTCTTGCGAGGTGCTTGCGTTTTCCAACGACGGTGGACCCACCACCACTGCTCAGGGTGCCTAACAATCAATAACTCAAGCGCTTGATTGTAGGCTCGGGTGTTGCGCTGAATCTCCGCGCCAACATCCTCATCGATGATTGGCGTCAATGCCGGCAAGAACTCCAGTACGTGCGTGCCGTCAGGCTCACGCCACGAACAAGCGGGTATCACTGGCGCACCGGTAGCCAGCGCAATGACTGCCATGCTTTTATAGGTTCCGGCCGCATGATCAAAGAACTCCACAGGGATACCCTCTGGGCGCCGCGCATATTGGTCAAAGGGAAACACCACTGCATCCCCACCCTCAATCGTCTGGACAATCTCTTCCAGAGATCCACGACGCCCCACCACACCAAAACCTGCCTCATTAAAGCGTCGCGTCAAAAAATCACTCAACCAAAGCGGCTTGATCGGGCGACGCAAAAAATGAAAGTGACCTTTGACTTGCGGAAAATGTTCAACACCTGCAATGGTCGAGACTTCAAAGTTTCCGAAGTGTCCGGTCAAAATCAATAAGCCCTTTCCCGCCTCAAAGGCTTCAATCATGGCTGGCACGCCCCAGACGCGCACCATATTTTTCTTCTGCTCGGTAGAGAGGAATCTGAATGTAATCAGTTCGGTCAGTAAGGACCAGAGGTGCCCGTAGTGCGCTTGGGCAAGCTTCTCGATTTGTGAAGGGTCTACTTTGCCGCCATACACACGCCCAAGATTCTCTAAGATCACGCGACGGCGATAAGGCAAACACCGATAAATAAACTTTCCCGCCCAGCTGGGCGCGATCACTTTAGGCACGCGCAGCGCGACGGCTGTCGCGGTCGTCTCAGTGTGCGTCAGCGATATTTTTATTTCAGCGACCAAATGCCTACCCAATACGATCTCAGCGGTGGGGGTCACTTCAATATGTGGGGCGCCATACTCGTCACGACGCACGGAAAAATCCATAGCCGTGATGGTGTTGAGTGCGGTCTCAGAAGCAAATAGCTTGAGACACGCCTCTTTTGCGGCGAACCTCGCGGCGAGGCTTGCCAAGCGACCCGGCCCTGCACCCGCGTCAGCGATCTCTGTTGCAGAGAACAGCTTATCAAGGCCGTCAGGCATTGCCTCGACGAGGCGCGCAACACGAGAAATTTCGACCGTATCGACCGCACAACCGTCGGGAAGTGTATGTTCAATCACTGCGTCAGCCGAAGTTAGCGGACTGCACGCAGCAACACTGCGGCATTGGTGCCACCAAAGCCTCTGCACAACACCAGTACGACATCGCTGCGCGTCGAACGCGTTTGCTGTGTAACGTTCAGGCCGATGCAAGAAGGGGCTAACTGCTCGAGGTTTGCAACACCAGGCACGACACCTCGCCGCGCTGCCTCAAGGCCAATCGCAATATCGACCAAGCCAGAAGAAGCAAACAAGTGTCCGATCGACCATTTGTTGGCGGTCACCGGAGGCATGTCTTGACCAAAGACATGCCGCAGCGCAGCGGCCTCAGAGGCATCTGATTGTTCGGTTCCATTACCGTGCGCCACGATCATTCCCACCTCAGCGGGCTTCAGACCCGCATCGCTCAAAGCGAGCTCGATGGCACGACTTAGCCCGTCGCCGTCAGCGCGAATACAAAATAGGCCTTCACCCTCGGACGCATCTCCACCGCCCAGATATTCGCCAAGAATCGCCGCGCCACGCTCTTTTGCACTCGCCTCAGTTTCGAGAACCAATGCGGCGGCACCTTCACCCAATAAACAGCCATCATGGCGAGAATCAAACGGACGCAGGACGTCTTTGGAGACCAAGCCAACACGATCGAGATAAAGCAAGGTTTGTGGCTCAATGGGTGCGTCGTGCGCAATGGCGACAACCCGCTGGGCATCGCCTTCGCGCAACGCCCAAGCGCTCTCCACCGCAGCAAGAATCCCACTGGTTGTATGGTTCGTAATACAACCGTTTGGACCTTTCAGTCGATTGCGAATGCTCACGTGACACAACACATTATTGGGTAATGAGCGCAACAACCACATCGGGTTCACAGTGTTCGAGAGTTCTTTACCAAAGGTCTCAAGGCTGTCACCACTCTCAGCCATCAAAGGAAAGAAGTCATAGCTCACTTCGAACGCACCGCCACCAGACCCGACGTAGCAGCCTGTCTGGTCTGCGTACTGCCCCGCAACGGCTTCATCGAGCGTTTGTAGATACACAGGCAGTCCCGCCTGCTCGATCGCCTGCGTACCAACATAAATACCGAATACATCCGAGCGGCGCACAAGCTTTAGTAATTTTCGGTC
>CAMBPA010000181.1 GCA_945869355.1 Bordetella parapertussis | reverse complement strand
TGCGTAATCGCTTGCTTTATGTCTGACCGTACACCAATTGCGGCATCCTCAACTTTTAATAAAAACGGCCCGGCAACAGAAGTTGTCGGGCAGTGAGGAAAGACTATAGCTCTCGCATTCGAAGAATTAGATCTTGATGTTATTCTTTTTGATCACTTCGGTAAACTGAGTACGAATAGAGGCCAAATACTTGATCGTCTCTGCTTGTGAGCGGAAGTCGATATCTACCGAAATACGGCTAAACACTTCAACCATATTTGGATATTGCATCACCTGTCGAACTGCCTTGCTTAATGTTTCAACAAGCTCGGGTGGCAATTTCCCGGGGGCGACCAAGCCAATCCAAGCCCCTAGGTTGAAGCCGGGAATATTAGCGACTGTCGCGAGTGGTGGAATGCCAGGTGCGGACGGAGCTCCTTTTTCGATAGATACACCGAGCGCCTTCAGACGTCCGGTGCGGATAAAAGGCATTGTCGCCGCAGCGGTTTCAATACAGTACGAGACGCGGCCAGCGATAACGTCCGTCAGTGCGGGCGATGAGCCTTTGTAGGGCACATGTATCGCTTTGATACCAACGGCAGCATTGAACGCTTCAGCAACCAAGTGCGCGGTCGCGCCCGTACCGGATGACGAAAATGAGTACTTGTCTGGATTTGCTTTGAGCAACTTAATGAATTCACCCGCTGTATTCGCTGGGAAGTTTGGCTCAGTCACTAGGATGTAAGACGAAAGTCCACACATACCAATAGGAGTCAAGTCTTTGACTGGGTCGTAGGGCACTTGTTGAAGCAGTGGGCTAATTGAAATCGGACCGGCCGAACCAGCCAGGAGCGTGTAGCCGTCCGGAGCGGCTTTCGCAACGTAGTCCGTCCCAATCACGCCGCCTGCGCCAGCTTTGTTATCTGGCACGACGTTTTGACCAAGCACTTGGGATAGACCTTGTGCCAGCGCACGACCAACCAGGTCTGTCGCTTGTCCTGGGGGCCATGGAATCACAAGCTTGATTGGTTTATTCGGGTACTTGGCCTGAGCAAAGCCGACTGAAGGTAATGACAGTCCGCCAGCTAAGGCGAAACCAGTCGCACCTAAGATGGAGCGGCGTGTAGTGTTTGGCGAGGCAGCCGCCGCGTTAGTTGAGCCGTTAGTTAGTAATTTTTTGTTAGTCATGGAGTCTCCGATTTTCTTTAGATACTAAAATCAATGATGCAACGCCGATCAAAATCAACTTGACTGGACTGTAAGCGCCACAATCGATGCGTCATGATATTCGAGAACATATACGAATCGGGAGACGCGATGAAATATTTTCCCCTCGCATTAGGGTTCACCCTAAAGGCTGTCTGTCTATATAAGCCTGGGTAAAGAGTCGACTCGCCTGAGCTAACGTGAGGTTGATGCGCTGTCGGATATTTGAGTAACGATGATCCCAGCAATCAACAGCCCAATGCCGATCAGTCGGGTCATACTGACCGGTCGCACCATGGCGCCAAGTAAACCAAAGTGATCAATCACGACTGAAATGATAATCTGGGCTGATACCGCGCAAACAATAAAATTCGCGAGGCCAATCCGCGGTGCGAGCAAAGTTGCGCTTATGACATAAAAACCAACAATGAACCCGCCGAGATACTCGATCGGTTTCGCATTGGCGAGATCCGTAGCATGCGGTAGAGATTTTGTTAGTACGAGCGCGACGGTCAAACAGAATAAAAAGCCAACTCCAAACAGAATGACAGAGGCGTGCAGCGCCTCTCCCATGGACTTGCCGAGCCGTCCATTCAGGATTGCCATCACAGGGATGAAGGCGCCAGCAAGTGCGGCCCAGATTAATAAGCGGACAGGAGTCATGACGTAAAGCCTTATGGTGTAACTCGTCTAGTGCGCAAGGTGCCTTAGCGCCAAATCTCGCTGATTTCAATCAGGTTCTGGTCGGGGTCTCGCACATAGATCGAATTGATTTTTGATGTTGCACCGGTACGCATGCCCGGCCCTTCAATGATTGGCCAGTTGACCGTCTGTAGATGCTCGATGACATCCTTGAGCGGACGGTCCGCGATAAAGCACAGATCGAGCGAACCAGGTGTTGGAAGGTCCGCCTTGGGCTCAAACTCTTTGCCCTTGATATGCAAGTTGATTTTTTGATTACCGAACTTGAAAGCCTTGCGCTCGACGGGTGGAGTGCCACCGACAAATGATTCAAGCCGCATCCCGAGCACTCGGGTATAGAAGTCTATACAGGCGGTTTCATACGCAGTGGTCAAAACGAGATGGTCTAGGTGATCGATCATGGCATGGGTGTAAGAGTTTTACGTTCAAGCATTTTAACTAACGCGATTATTGCTTGGTTAGCAGGAGTTGGAATGTTGTACTTGGCCCCTCTGCGAACGATCAAGCCGTTTAGGTAATCAATTTCACTTTGCTTACCGCGCATGAAATCTTGTGCAGTTGAGGACTTCTGACGGGGCATAGTGTGGGGAATTTGACCGATCATCTTCTCTGCATCTTCGGCAGAGATATGAACGCCTTCGCTTTTCGCGACTAGCAGAAATTCCGCCGTTAGCGTATCGATTAGGGTTTTAATTTCTTCTGACTCAACCATCTGGCCATAGTCAATTGCACCAATGGCGGATATGCCGTTATAGGCACAATTCACTAAAAACTTTCCCCATAAATCGCGCTTGACGTCTTGCGAAACCGTACAGGGTACTGCGGACTGACTAAAAAGTGCGGCAATCGATCCAAGGGTGTCAGCCCAGTCGCCAGGGGCATCCGCTGCACCAATTGCGAGCTCACCTCGCCCAACATGCTCGACATGACCGTCACCGGCCATACGAGTGGCGACATACACCACAGCGGGAAATGTTGGGTTTGCAATCGTTGCACGAATGCGCTCGTAGTTATCGACCCCATTTTGTAAGCTAAGGATCACAGCATCTTTTTTAATGTGCGGCGTGATCAGGCGAATCGCATCTTCGGTGTCGCTAGACTTCACGCAACATAAAATCAAGTCAGCGCTTCTAACGTCGGATACATCTGTTGTTGCATTCAGGCGCACGTATTCTTTGAAGCTTAGGCAGTCCAAATACAGACCATTCTTATTAATGGCAGCGACATGGTTTGCTCGCGCAATGAGTGTCACCGCATTGCCGGCGCGAGCGAGCATTCCCCCAAAATAGCAACCAACGGCGCCGGCGCCTAACACTGCAATATTTGGGTAGTCGCGATGCACGGTCAGTGTCCCTTGTGGCTTGGTGGCATGTGAGGATTATTTTAGCTCGGGTGGCTCAGGTGCATGTTTTACAGTCCGTCTACCTGTTCTCAGTAATACATCGATAACAGTCTAACTAGAGTGTGAGGCGCAGCTTCGTGATGCGCATCACTCGTTCTGTTGTATCGCGTTAGGACTGGTTTGTTATAGCGGGGCCAAACCAAGCGTCTCACGAAACCGGTTTTTGATATAGACGCCATCGCGCGAGGGTAGGGCGCGTGGCAAGTCATCCGCCTTAATGAATACTTGTGCGAAGTTGATGCCGTTGCGCTTGTGCACGCCATCAACCACTTTTGCGAGATCGCTGGCGTCGTGGACTTCATACGCACTTTCGATGCCGCAGGCGCGTGCCACGGCCGCGAGGCTAGTGCCAAGGCTGGTGTGACTGTATTGCATGCCGGTTTCGCCGAAGTGCCCATTGTCTAGTACAACAACCGTCAAGTTTTTGGGTTTTTGCGCATTCATCGTGGCAATGCCGCCAATCCCCATCAGTTGTTCGCCATCGCCCGTTACAACGATGACGGACTTCTCAGGTTGCGCGAGCGCGAGGCCCAGACCAACGAGGGAGGCGCCGCCCATTGCCCCCCACAGATAAAAGTTTTTGTCGCGATCGCCGGCAGCGAAGACGTCATACGTGGGAGATCCCAGTCCTGTCACCACCAGTGCGTCCGGGCATTTCGCGAGCAGATCCTTCACAAAGGCGCGTCGATCGATTGTTGCTGTTGCTGTGTTTCGTACGGTCATGTTCATTCCTTAGTTACGAAGCCACTTTTTGCGGCCGATCAAGCTTTGCGACAGCAGCACGGCAACCTGCTCGCCACCTTCAAAGGCCGCATCCAGTGCAGCGCTTACGATGTCTGCTACTTCATCAGCGCGTTCGGCTCGCAGTACGGTAATCCCCATCAGTTCCATCGAGCCTTGCGTGGCTTTGCTCATGGGCACCTGCCAGGGGTTGAATTCTGCGTATTCCCCCCGCATGGTGACCAAGCTCAGAAAGGGGAAGCGGCAGCTGTGGAGTAAGGACATCATGTTGAT
>CAMBPA010000180.1 GCA_945869355.1 Bordetella parapertussis | reverse complement strand
CAGCCGGCCCACCCTTATAGGGAACGTGCGTCATATCGATCCCGGATGTCTGCTTAAAGAGCTCCATAATCAAATGATTCGTGACACCACTGCCGCCTGAGCCATAATTTATTTTGCCAGGATTCTTTTTCGCTAATTCAACCAGGTCTTTAACCGTTTTGACCGGCAAATCTGGATTGACAACGAGGTACTGTGGCACCACGGCGATCAAGCTGATTGGCGCAAAGTCACGCAATACGTCGTAAGGCAGCTCTTTGTACAACGCCGGGTTCACGGCCAAGGTCGCGCTCGACCCCATCATTAATGTCAGTCCGTCGGGCGTGGCGCCCGCAACAATACGACTCCCCAGAATCCCAGAGGCACCCGGACGGTTATCTACGATGAAATTCGATCCAGGGATATTGTCGGCAAACTTTTGTGCCATGTAGCGTGCCACGATATCCGTCGCTTGCCCAGGTGGGAAACCAACAATCATCTTGACTGGGCTCTCTGGATACTGTGCATGACTTGTCAACGCCATCGACGCGAGGACGATTGAGCTTAGAACGAGGGTGAAGCGCTTGATCATTTTCATTATCTTGCCTCTTGTATTTTTTTAATGGGACTACCGGTTTAGCTACCTAACCTTGGAAAGGTGCGTTCAATCACCCACACCGTGACCGCGCTTTGGCACGAGGGCTGTTCGAATGAAGTTCATAAACTCCACGCCGTTTTGGTTAAACGCACGTGTGCGAACGGTCACCATGCCTTGTGTTGGTCGACTTTTGGATTCACGTATTTCGAGTACCTCAGATTCTGCGTACAAGGTATCGCCCGGAAAAATCGGTGCGGTGAGATTGATTTCCTTCCAACCCAAATTAGCAATGGCCTTGCCGCTAATATCATTGACCGTCATCCCCAGCACCACCGCGAGCGTGAGTCCGCTATTGACCAACAGTTTGCCAAATTCGCTCTTCGCCGCAAACGCAGCATCGCAATGCATGGGATGAAAATTCATCGTCATCAGCGAAAACTGTGTATTGTCGGCTTCGGAAATCGTCCGCCCGGGGCGATGTTCGTACACGGCGCCAAGCTCAAAGTCCTCGAGATATCGGCCGTAGCTAGTTTGATAGCGCTTGTCCCCGACTTTTTTAATCTCCATGCCACCCTCTTTTGTCTGGTTTAGTTGTTTGTCCGGACAAAGTGTCGCTGACAGTCTACCAACTGTCAAGCCAGGAAAAAACTAGCACGGAACAGGGGTCAACACCGAGCGCCGAGGCGGCAACCGGGAAAGCGACAATCACCTCGGGCTTAGCGTCTTGCGGCATCTTATTGCTTATAGCTATCGTCTTTTTTATCAAGCTGGCGCAGCATCGCAGGCCATTCAAGAATGCCATAGCGTCTAGTGACACTTGGATTCCACTGCGCATTTGCTTTAGCGACGACTTCAGGCTCTGGGATGATCAGCTCGGCATTACACGCCATCGCATCTACTTGTACTTTACAAGCTAACTCAAGACGATAAATGGTGTTGAAGGCCTCAGGAATGGACGGGCCAACCGCTAATAGACCATGGTTGTGCAAAATCATCACTTCTGCGTCGCCTAAATCGCGCTGCAAACTTTTTTGTTCAGATAGATCGACCGAGATTCCCTCAAAGTGGTGATACGCGACACGAGCGAATCGCGTTGCGGTTTGCGTAAGGGGTAATAAGCCACACTTTAAGGTCGAGACCGTCATGCCAGCACGCGTGTGTGTATGGATGATGCACGAGGCATCAGGCCGAACAGAGTGAATCGCGCTGTGAATCACAAAGCCTGTCCGATTGATACCGTAATGTTCATTTGGGCGATCGATAATTTTTCCGTCGATATCCATTTTGATCAAGCTAGAGGCCGTGATTTCTTCGTACAACATGCCGTAAGGATTAATCAGATAATGATTAGGCTCGCCCGGTACCATGGCAGAAATATGATTGGCGATCATATCGGTCATGCCATAGAGGGACACGAGGCGATAGCATGCCGCAAGCTCCACTCTGGTATTCCACTCCTCGGCACTCACACGATCTTTGAGCGGCCCAGGTGGAATCTTGGGTGAAGTGTTCATGACAATTGAAGAAACGCTTCCCATAATGTTTCCTTTGAATAATTAGATTTTTTTAATTTTAGTCAGTACTCTGGTCCAAACTCAGGTCTTGTGCCATGCGCGCATCTGATCAACCATCTGCGGCGCAGCACCTAAATAGTTCGCGGGATCACACAATGCATCGATGCGCGCGCGATCAAGCTTGGCGCTCACCTTCGCATCCAAATACAACACTTCAGCCAGCTTCTTGCCTTGCGTGGCCGCAAGACGACAGGCGTCATAGACCACGTCGTGCGCAGTTTGGCGACCAATGTGTGGAGCCAAGCCCATCATCACCGCCTCAGCCATAATGAGGCCGCCCGTCAAATCCAGGTTTTTCAGCATGCGCTGCGTATCTACTTCGAGGCCGCTCAGCATAAATTTCGCCTGATGCAGTGCCCCAGCCGTCAAAACAAATGACTCAGGAATCGCAGACCACTCAATATGCCACGGACCCGTTGCGCGCTCAAAATCTTGAACCATCGCATCTAACGCTAGACCCGCGTGTTGCCTGACGGCTTTAGAGGCACTCAACATCAGTTCGCACGAAATGGGATTACGTTTTTGAGGCATCGTGCTTGACGCGCCGCGACCTTTTACAAACGGCTCAAAAGCCTCGCCAAGCTCATTGGTCATCATTAACATGATATCGAAGGCAATCTTGCCAAGTGATCCTGTGACGAGCGCCAAAAATTGAATGGTCTCCACCAACCCGTCGCGCGCGACGTGCCAAGTCACGGGCGCCAGGCCCAAGCCAAGTTCTTTCATTAACGCAGCCTGCACTGCTAATCCCTGCTCGCCTAACGAGGCCAAGGTGCCTGCCGCGCCACCGAACTGACCAATCAAGGCTCGGGGCTTAAGTTGTTCAAGGCGCTCACGGTGACGTCGCACCATCAACAACCACACCGCCGCCTTGTAGCCGAAAGTAATCGGCAAGGCGTGCTGTAAATGTGTACGGCCCGCCATCGGTGCATCGCGATAGGTGACGGACAACTGGTCCAGAATCTGGTCAAGCTCCGTCAGATCGGTTTCGATGATCTCAAGCGCCGCGCGTACCTGCAACACCGTGGCAGTATCCATGATGTCCTGCGTGGTCGCACCCCAATGCAAATACTCGCCCTCTGGACCGCACATTTTGGATAACTGATGCACCAAGGGCAAAATCGGGTAACCGACGATCTCGGTTTCGCGCTTCAGCTCCACCAGATCAAGTTTGGTCGAGTCGGCAAGCTGGCAAATTGCGGTGGCAGCCGCCTTGGGGATAACGCCTAGATCACCCTGAACTTTGGCCAAGGCGATCTCGGTCTCGGTATAGCGATACAGCGTCGCGGCGTCGTCAAACACGGCACGCATGGCGGCAGTACCAAACATATCCTTAAAGATCGCGGATTCAAGCATTGAGATAGGCATAGGGTTTTTAAGCTTAAAAAAGTTACTTACATAGTAATATCAAATTACTTTGTATTAGAGGAAGTACACATCAAATGAAAGTCACCTTAGTACGTAAATTAATGTTTGCTGCCGGACTCGCGGCGGCCACACTATCTGCCTCTGCTCAAGAATACCCATCAAAAATTATCACGATGGCGATGCCTTATGCTCCAGGCGGTCCTGGTGACACGATCACCCGTCTTTTCGCTTCAACCATGCAAAAAACGCTGGGGCAACAAATTGTTGTCGAAAACGTTGCTGGGGCTGGCGGAAGCATTGGTACAGCGAAGGTCGCCCGGTCTACACCCGATGGCTATAACCTGCTCATGATTCATATCAGTCATGCCACCAATTCGCTGATGATCAAGAACCTTTCCTACGATCCCGTAAAAGACTTTGAACCAATTGGCTTGGCCACCGTCGGTCCCATGGTGTTGGTCGCGCGCAAGGACTTCCCACCTGTCGGCACACAAGAGTTCGTGGATTACATTAGAAAGAACGGCGAAAAAATCAGTATGGGTAATGCAGGTGCTGGTTCCGCATCGCATCTTTGTAGTCTGCTGTTTATGGAGACGCTTGGCATTAAGCCAACGTTAATCCCGTACAAAGGAACTGGGCCAGCTCTCAATGACTTAATGGGTGGCCAGATCGATTTGCTTTGTGACCAAACAACAGGCACGATCCCAGCGATCAAAGCGAATCGCGTAAAAGCCTATGCCGTCGCCGGTAGCAAACGTCTCGACTCTTTGCCTGACCTCCCCTCCCTGAATGAGGCCGGTGTCAA
>CAMBPA010000179.1 GCA_945869355.1 Bordetella parapertussis | reverse complement strand
ATGACGGCATCCCTACCCTCGACGCCCTCGCCCCATCCCACACCTACCTTGTGGCGCTGGCTAGTGCTGGCCAGCGTATTGATCATCTTGGATCAACTCACCAAACTCTATTTTGATGGCTTACTGCGCTACGGCCAGCGTATTGCCGTACTGCCTTTTTTTGATTTCACGCTCCTCTATAACCCAGGTGCGGCATTCAGTTTTTTAGCCCAAGCCGATGGCTGGCAACGCTGGTTCTTCACGATTCTCGGATTAGTTGCTTCAGTATTTATCGTTTGGATGATGCATAAGAACCGTTCAAATAAACGACTGATGCTTGCGTTGACCTTGATTTTGGGTGGAGCCCTAGGCAACGTCATCGATCGCATCGCCTACGGCCATGTAGTTGATTTTTTACTGTTTTATTGGAAAGACTGGTACTACCCCGCCTTCAATATCGCCGACACTTGTATTACGCTCGGTGCTATCCTTTTGATTCTGGATGAACTATTGCGCCTTCGGGGTCAGCATGCAAGATCTACATAATAAGCGCATCGTATTAGGGATGAGCGGCGGAATCGCCTGCTACAAGTCGGCCGACCTCGTGCGTCGCTTAGTCGAGCGCGGTGCGCATGTCGATGTCGTGATGACTGATGCCGCCACACGCTTCATCACCCCGGTCACGATGCAAGCAGTCAGCGGTCACCCTGTCTATACCGATCAATGGGATGCTCGCATCGCGAACAATATGCCGCATATTGACCTGAGCCGTGGTGCGGATGTCATCCTGGTCGCACCCGCCTCGGCTGACTTCATGGCCAAACTTGTGCATGGCCGAGCCGACGATCTACTTTCTCTATTGTGTCTCGCTCGCGCTTGCCCCTTGCTCGTTGCCCCCGCGATGAACCGTGAAATGTGGCTGGCGGCGCCTACACAACGCAACGTCGCGCAGCTACGCGCAGACGGCGTCAGCATTCTCGGACCAGGCAACGGCCAACAAGCTTGTGGCGAAACGGGCGATGGGCGCATGCTCGAGCCGATGGAGTGTGTGACTGAGCTCACTGCGTCTTTTCAGCCAAAGCCACTAAAAGGCAAGCGTGTACTGATCACCGCTGGCCCAACCATTGAAGCCATCGACCCTGTGCGTGTGATTACCAATCGTTCTTCGGGAAAAACAGGTTACGCACTTGCGCGTGCTGCCTGGGAAGCCGGTGCGCACGTCACTTTAATCTCAGGGCCCACAGCGCTAGACAAACCTTATGGGGTCGATCGCACCGTTGTCGATTCAGCACAGCAAATGCACGATGCCGTCATGGCGCATGTCGCGCAGCAAGACTTGTTTATCTCCGTCGCGGCCGTGGCGGACTGGCGCGTGGCGAATGCCTCGAGTGAAAAACTAAAGAAAAATGCTGCGGGTGCGCCAAAGATTGAATTTGCGCCGAACCCCGACATTCTGGCGACCGTCGCCGCCCTGCCAAACGGCCCCTGGTGTGTGGGTTTTGCTGCGGAAACCGAAAACCTTGCGCAATACGCGGAAGAAAAACGTAAACGTAAAGGCATTGCGATGCTCGTGGGCAACTTAGCACAACATGTCATGGATGCTGATCACACAACAGTTTCAATCTTTGACGACGCCGGCGAACATCGTCTTGCGACAAGCTCTAAACAGGACATTGCACGACAGTTGATTGAGGCAATCGCTACGCGTATGCCTGCTGTCAATCGCTAGCACTCCCTAAGCGCCAAGGGTTCTATGCAAGGTTTGATCGATCAAAGTATCCAATTCATTGAACGCCACCAAGAATGGGCTGGGCTGGTGGTGTTTCTGATGGCGCTGGGTGAATCCCTATTTGTGATTGGGATTTTGCTTCCAGCGACCGTCCTTCTGTTTGTCGTGGGTGGGCTCGTCGGCAACGGTTCTCTTCCCTGGGCGGAAGTTCTCGGCTGGGGTTTTTTGGGTGCTGTGATCGGGGATGCACTGTCGTATTGGTTAGGCTGTTGGGTGGGCCCCAAAGTGCTTCGTTGGCGTTATTTGAAAAGCCACCGTAAACACGTTGCACGCGCACGCTTGTTTTTCTACCGCTATGGTTTTTTGGCAGTGCTGATCGGACGCTTTCTTGGTCCAGTACGCAGCCTCATCCCCACTGTCGCGGGCGCCATGGGGATGCCGCAGGCACGCTTCCAATTAGCGAATATTCTCTCGGCAGCCGCTTGGATGCCTGCGCTACTCGCCCCGGGTTACCTTGCTGCGATCAGTATGGATGCCACGAAACACGCGCAACACTCGACCATCTACTCTGCGGTCGCCCTGTGTATTATTGCAGTGGTGATTTGGGTGGTGATCAAACAAAAACGTGCGATCCAAGCTCGTCGAAAAATACCCTATCGTCCAATGCGCTAGAGCTCCTATGAAACCAATTGATGTCAAAATTCTCGATCCGCGCATGCGTGATCAACTTCCTACCTACGCAACACTGGGTTCGGCCGGCCTTGACCTCCGAGCCTGCCTTGATCAAGCACTGATGATTGAGCCAGGCGCAACACATCTGGTCCCCACCGGCTTAGCCATTCACGTTGCTGACCCAGGCTATGCAGCCGTCATCTTGCCGCGCTCGGGACTCGGCCACAAACACGGCATCGTCCTGGGCAATCTCGTCGGGCTCATCGATTCAGACTATCAAGGCCCCTTGATGGTGTCTGCATGGAACCGCAGCCAAGTTGCCTACACACTTCAACCTATGGAACGCCTCGCTCAGCTTGTCGTCCTGCCCATTGCGCAAGTGCAGTTCAATGTGGTGGACGAGTTCGAACAATCGAACCGCGGCACGGGCGGCTTTGGCAGTACAGGTAAAGCCTGAGCGACTAAAAAGAAGTCTGTGTACGTTGCCCTACTGGCAGCTTGCGCCCTGAGGGGCTGTGCGGCGCATCAGCATCTGTGCAATTTGCTGAGAAAGTTCTTGCACATTGCGTTGCTGACCGACCACGAGTGCCGTCACACCAACCTCCACAGGCTGCGTCAAACGAGTAAAACACGTGAACGTAGGTTTACCGCCTGGAAACTGCACGCGCCAGGCGGCACTCAGTGCCACATGTTGACCAGGCACCATATCGAACCGCTGCACATCCACAACAATCTGCGTCACTTTGCTATCGCGTGCACCAACCGCCAGATTCTGTACAGGCGGCCTACCCAAACGCGCTTCCATACCCTGTGATAGCGCGGTCTGCAACTGTGCTCCTAACGGTGCAGACCAAAGATCGTCACTTAAGAGCAACAAATGTCCTGCTTTTTGTTGCACCACGATTGCATTGCGGTCAACCTGCGCTGGCACGGTCACCACATTTAAGGCATACGGCGCAACGCCGGACGCATCTGCCAGAGCGTACGCCGCTTGAGGGCTGCTCAACGTGTAGTAATGGGGTGGCGTATTTGCACACCCCCCTAACACGACACAACCAATCACAATCCATGCTCGCATCATTTTGCTGGCGCTCCTAGTGTGTCCCTTGAGTACGACTGAGAACTACGTCCCCTAATCAGCGAATCCGGGTTGGCACTCAAGGATTCGGTCAAGTCTGTCAGTGACCTCAGGCTGCGCCTGAGGTCTTCAAGCATAGTTTGGGTGTTGGTCACGACCGGACTGCCCGGCGCAATCAGGCTATTGAGATTCTTGGTGGCTCGCTCAATCTCATTGAGCGTACTAGCCAATTTAGGAGTCACACTCTTATCCAAATTAACGCTGAGCAGCCGAATTTGCTTAATCATCGTATCCAGCTCATTGCCAATTGATTCAAAAGGAATCTTATCGAGCTTAGCAACAATACTCGTCACCTGCTGTTGTAACTTATCTAAATCGTCCGAGGCCAAGGTCGGTATCTTAAAAGGAACCTCCGCGACAGGTGTTTCGCCGAGCACCGCCTGCGGGAAAGTCGCCAACGCGACATACAACTGCCCGGTCAAAATATTTGAAGTCCGTAGTTGCGCACGCAATCCCCTGTTGACCAGCATGCTTAGAGACTCAGCAAGATCCTTCGGCGTGCTGTTCTTTAAACTCATGTCGGCGTAAACCTTACCTAACCGCTCAGGATACAAGGTCGCCTCCACTGCGGTAAAAAACTGTCGCGTCACGAGATCTAAATCCAGCGCTACCGAATTGACAACACCAATATGTAAACCCTCAAAATCAACTAGCGCACCTACCTTTAGCCCACGTGAAGGCTGATCGAACCGCATCAGAATCGGGATAGAAATTCCCTCTGGCACCGACTCAGCCGCACGGCGCGAGTCATACAGGTTGAACACATGTTTCTCATCTTGAAGCGCTCGCGCTTTGCCGAACGAGGAGAAAGACACGCCTCCAGCAATAAGCG
>CAMBPA010000178.1 GCA_945869355.1 Bordetella parapertussis | reverse complement strand
GAAGCTTACTTGCATAGGACAAATTAAACTCTCGCTCAACCAAACGTTGGGCACGTGCATCGGTATAGTCCGCGGCACTGACTGCGGTTGCGTTGCGGGCAATCAGTCTGCCGCGAACCATCGGGGAAAGCTGCACGGCCTCTAGCCCTTCCCTCGATAACGCTCGCTGCACCTCATTCACCTGATCGGTCTGGACGTTAATCAAAAAACGATTAGGTGCATCAGCCGGAAGCGTACGCTGCCATCCCGCCAACAAATCTGTACGAACGATCGCGAGCAACAAAATTGCCATCATGCCGATCGCCAGCGCACTGGTTTGGGCAACTGTGACTCCACGTCGGCGGATGACGCCCGCAAGCGCAAAGCGCAAGACAGGGAAGGCATCGAGATGCACGCGACATTTACCCAAGAACCAAAGACAGGTCAGACTCACTAAGGCAAATATCCCAGCAGCCGCCACAAAACCAGCCGCAAGCCCGGCACCGAGTTTGATATCCTGGGCGACCCACCACATCAACACCAAGAACCCGCCGAGGCCCAGCGCATAACCCAACCAGCTTTGCAATGGAATAGGAAGCGTTTGGGTTCGCAACACTTGCGATGGCGGTACGTGTCGTAAAGCCTGCAACGGCGGCCAGGCGAAAGCCAATAACAACCATAAACCCGCAAAGAGCCCCTGGGCAGCAGGCATCCATCCCGCGCTGGGTAACTCCGCACCGACTAAGCCCGCCAGTAACCCAACGCCAGCCATTTGAACAAACCACCCGATCAAACACCCGACAAGAGAGGCGGCCACACCCACAACAACAAATTCACCAATCAAAATTGTGGACACTTGCCGCTGCGTCGCACCTAAACAGCGCATCATGGCGACACTGTTGCGATGTCGCTGACCAAACCGACGTGCACCCAGTGCGACAGCCACGGAAGCAATTAAGACAGCCAGCATCGCCACCAAGGAGAGGAACTGCTGCGCGCGATCGAGGGAGCGACGGATTTCCGGACGACCTGACTCGACGGTGAGAATCTTTTGTCCCGAACGCATCACCGAATCAAGCCAGTCACGATAGCGCTCCACGTCGGCATCATTTCCAGCAATCAGCAAGGAATACGCAATGCGGCTCCCCGTTGTAATCAGGCCAGCACGTAATAAGTCTTCCGCACGCAGCATCACACGCGGCGCAAGATTGACAAACTGAGGTCCACGATCTGGCTCATATGCGATCGCGCGTGCAATCGTGAGAGCTAGGTCGCCGACCTTCAGGGTTTGTCCAATTTTTAATCCGGTCTGGGCAAGAATTTGTGGATCCACCCACACTTGTCCAATCTCAGGGGCGGTCGTCGTGGTGAGCTCCGGGCCGCCCAAGACGGTGACCGTGCGCAAGGTGCCACGCAGCGGATAGCCAGACTCCACGCCTTTTAAGGACGCAAGCATCAGGCCGGTATCTCCCCCCACCATCGAAGGAAACTGCCAACTGCGCACGGTGCGTAACCCGCTCGCTTGCGCCCGCGACGACCAACTATCCGGTATGGCGCTAGACGATTCCACCACGAGATCGGCACCCAGCATTTGTACAGCGTCGCGTTCAAGTGCGCGGCCAACACGATCGGCTAGAAATCCAACGCTAGTGACCGCCGCTACAGCAATCAGTACCGCCAACGCGAGTAGACGCAAATCGCCCGCACGCGCGTCGCGCCAACATTGCTTAAAAATCAGTTGTAAGGTCTTCATGCGCGCAAACGATCCAAGGCATCCTGCAATCGATCGACTCCCCAGACTTCGAGACCTTCGATCGCTTGTCGTGGAGCATTCGCTTTTGGAATGATTGCAATCGAGAAGCCGAGTTTGGCCGCTTCTCGCAGACGCTCCTGCCCCCTCGGGGCGGGGCGCACTTCGCCAGCGAGTCCGACCTCGCCAAATGCAAACAGCCCTTTGGGTAACGGCCTATCCCGCAAAGACGAAATAATCGCCAGCAACACTGCTAAATCGGCAGCGGGTTCTGTAATACGGACCCCACCGACTGCGTTCACAAAAACATCTTGATCAGATGTTGACACGCCCGCATGCCGATTCAACACGGCCAATAACATTGCGAGGCGGTTGCCTTCTAGGCCCACGGACAGGCGGCGAGGATTCGGCACGTGCGCCGTATCAACCAAGGCTTGTATTTCTACCAGCAAGGGACGGGTCCCCTCTTGGGTAGCCATCACGCAGGACCCAGACACTTGCGCAGAGTGTTGCGACAAAAAGAGCGCGGAAGGGTTGGCAACCCCCTTTAGGCCGCGATCTGTCATGGCAAAAACACCTAACTCATTGACCGCACCAAAACGGTTCTTGAAGGCACGCACTAAACGAAAGGACGAATGCGTGTCACCCTCAAAGTAAAGAACAGTGTCCACAATATGCTCTAGCACACGGGGACCCGCAAGGGTGCCATCTTTCGTGACATGGCCGATCATCACAATCGGAATACCTGCCTGCTTGGCCAAGCGCGTCAATTGGGCGGCGCATTCTTTTACCTGAGACACCGACCCGGGTGCGGCACTCAGTTCACTGGAGTAAACGGTTTGAATGGAATCGATCACCGCGACAGCAGGCTTTTGTTCTAAAAGAGCCGCCTGAATGGCCTCGAGACGAATTTCTGCAAACAAATCGACCGAACCACCCGATAGGCCCAAGCGACGCGCACGCAGCGCGACCTGCTCGGCCGACTCCTCGCCCGTCACATACAACACGCGCGAAGCACCGGACATCGCCACCAAAGCCTGCAGCAAGAGCGTTGACTTTCCAATCCCTGGATCTCCACCGATCAACACAACGGCGCCCGCGACCAACCCACCGCCCAGGACTCGATCGAACTCTGGAATGCCCGTGGACATACGAGGCAACTCGAGTGCCTCCACGTCAGAGAGGCTTCTCAATGGGCTAGCTGTCGCGAGGGGTGCATAGCGATGCTGCTCGGCCTGAGACGAAACCCCCGTGTCACGCGACTCTTCTAGTGTGTTCCAGGCGTGGCAATGGGGGCACTGCCCGAGCCATTTTGGACTGATACCACCACATTCAGAACACGCAAAGATAGTTTTAATTTTGGCCATGAAAAACTCTGGCGCGCCATGCGCCTAAGACTGGTAGTCTAACGCAGGGGGGCTTCTAAACGTGCCCTACACTGCGACTTGCACGTCCTCATCAAGCTTAAGCATAATTTACCCATGGCTGTCGATCATTACGAGAACTTTCCCGTGGCGTCCTGGCTACTGCCCAAGCCTCTGCGCCCCGCCGTGGTGGCTATCTATCGCTTCGCCCGAAGCGCGGACGATATTGCTGACGAGGGAGACGCCCTCCCCACACAACGTTTGGCAGCACTGGCGCAATATCGCCTCGCGCTGACCGTGTTGGCATCGGGTGACGATGACAGTGCGCGCTTACCGGACGGGCTACACGAGATTTTCTTGCCACTCGGCCGAGTCATCCAAGAACACAGCCTTCCTGTTCAGTCTTTTTTTGACTTGTTAACAGCCTTTGAACAAGACCTGACTCAGGCACGCTATGCCAACAACGAAGCAGTCATGGCGTATTGCCAGCTATCGGCAAACCCTGTCGGCTTGCTCATGCTGCACCTGTATCAAGCGACAGATGCGCTCTCGATCGAACAGTCAGACGCCATTTGCAGCGCATTACAACGCGTCAATTTTTTACAAGACGTGGCAATAGACTGGAACAAAAACCGTATTTACTTGCCAGGCGATGCCCTGACGCGCTTTGGTGTGTCCGAAGAAACGATTGCACAAGGGGAATGCACGCAAGCTTGGCGCAACCTCATGGCCGAGCAGGTCAAACAATGCCGCGCATTGTTACACTTTGGTTACCCGCTCGGTCGACGTTTGCCGGGCCGAATCGGACTAGAGCTTCGTCTGATCGTTCAAGGTGGTTTAAAAATTCTTGAAAAAATTGAACAAGTAGAATTTGATGTATTCACTCGACGGCCCATTTTGCGGACCACCGACTGGATAACAATGTTTTGGCGAGCACTTTGGCGATAACTCAATGACCCCAAGCGAATACTGTCAAGAAAAAGCGGCAAAAAGCGGCTCGAGCTTTTACTACGCTTTCCTTTTTCTTCCGCCAGACCGGCGCCTTGCCATCACGGCGCTTTACGCGTTTTGCCGCGAAGTGGACGACGTGGTCGACGAATGCACGGATACTTCTATTGCCCGCATCAAGCTTGCTTGGTGGCGCACGCAAGTCGAAGCGATGTATCAAAACAAAGCAGAACACCCAGTTACCCAAGCACTCACACCCTGGCTAGAACCTTTCCAGATCACGCGGGAACGTCTATTCGCCATCATTGATG
>CAMBPA010000177.1 GCA_945869355.1 Bordetella parapertussis | reverse complement strand
GGCTTTGGCAGCCTGTGTCAGATCAAAAATGCCGATAATCACAACTAATGATGTGTCTTTAAACAGCGCGATGAAAAGTCCAACGAGCGGAGGAATGACGATCTTCAATGCCTGGGGCAACACGATTAAACGCATTTGCTGCCAATAGGTCAGGCCTAACGAATCCGCGCCTTCGAACTGTCCTTTTGGAATCGCCTGCAAACCACCGCGAACTGTTTCGGCCATATAGGCCGCTGCAAATAGGATGATGGCCACTTGGGCGCGCAGCAACTTATCAATGGTGATGCCTTCGGGCAGAAACAAGGGAAGCATGACTGCCGACATAAACAGTAAACTGATTAGAGGTACACCGCGAATCAACTCGATATAGACGACACAAAGCGTCTTAATAGCCGGCAGGTTTGATCGACGACCTAACGCGAGCAACACGCCAAGCGGGAACGCCAACGCGATGCCGAAGGTGGACAAAATCAAGGTAAGCGGCAAACCACCCCAGCGGCTATTTTCGACGTGGGTCAAACCGAATACTCCGCCCCACATCAAGACTGCGACGCTCGATAGCGCGGCGATCCAAAGAATGGGCAAGGAAATATTCCAGAAGCGACGCACACCGCTAAGGATAATGACGCTCAAGAGAATCAATGTCGCCAACAATGGGCGCCACTGCTCTTCATACGGGTAGACGCCAAAAAGAATCAGACGATGCTTTTCAACGATCATCGACCAACACGCACCGGTTACCGCTCGACACTCTTGCGCAGTTTTGGCAGTGACCGTCGAGCTGATCAAAAACCAGTCCACCATGGCTGGCACCGTTGCGAACAGTAGCCAGACGGACAAGATCGTTAACAGCGTATTAAATGGCGAAGAAAAGAGTTGCGACCGCAACCAGTTCCATACTGACGCCCGAACGGGAGGCGCTAACTCAGTACTCGGCGTTGAAACAGTGGCTTGGCTTGTCATCTTATCTTTCCACCAATGCTATGCGCTTGTTGTACCAATTCATAAATACCGAGATCGACAAGCTCACTGTTAGGTACGCCGCCATGATCATCAAAATACCTTCGATGGCCTGGCCGGTCTGATTCAAGGTGGTGTTAATAATCGAGACAATATCGGGGTAGCCGATCGCGACTGCCAACGAACTATTCTTTGTGATGTTCAGGTACTGGCTCGTCATCGGAGGAATAATCACACGCAAGGCTTGGGGCAAAACGACCAGCCGCAACACCAACGCGTTCTTCAGACCAAGCGCGTCGGCCGCTTCCCATTGACCGCGCCCGACCGACTGGATGCCAGAACGCACCACCTCGGCGATAAAGCCAGAGGTGTAGATGACAAGGCCAAAGAGCAACGCGGCAAATTCAGGCGTGAACACCATCCCACCAACAAAGTTAAAGCCCTTGAGCTCTGGCACCTCAAGCGACAGGCTCGTGCCGCTGAGCCACCACACTACAGCGGGGGTGACCAAGAGCAAACCAAGCGCCCAGCGGATCATCGGGAAAATCTGCCCCGTACGTGCTTGCCGCTGGCGCGCCCAGCGACCCAGGCCAATAATCGCAAGAATGGCTAACAGGACACCCGCCAAAAGCCACCCCAACCCATCGCCTTCAAGCGTTGGCATTTGAATGCCACGGTTAGACACAAAGACGCCTGGCAGCGGATGATAGGCTTTCCGCGGGCCAGGCATGGTTTCAGAAATAATTGCGTACCAAAAGAAGAGCTGCAATAACAAAGGAATGTTACGCATGACTTCAACGTAAACGCTGGAGATTTTTCGAATCAACCAGTTTTTCGACAGTCGGGCAATACCAATAATTGTGCCGAGTAGTGTGGCAAGAACGATACCAATCAGTGCAACGCGTAACGTGTTAAGTAGCCCCACGCTTATCGCGCGCGCATAGGTATCTGCTGGGGTGTAGCTGATGGGTGTTTCACCTATTGCGAACCCAGCCTCACGACTTAAGAAGCCAAAACCAGTCGTGATATTACGAACCGACAAATTGTGCATCGTGTTGTGCACAAGGTACCAACCAATGCCGCCGACTATTGCGACAGCAAGGATTTGATAGATGACCGAGCGTACGCCCGGATCATTCCAGGACAAGCGCCGACGTGGCGGTTGTACTGGAGGAGTATCTGGATGATTCATGATGAGTTGGGGCGATGCACGAGCAGTTGCCCGCGCGATCGCCCCTGGGGGTCAACTGTAATTAACGAATAGGCCAGGCGTACAGGATGCCGCCTTTCGTCCACTGCTGGTTCAGGCCACGCTCAAGTTTCAAGGGTGTTTTCGCGCCGATGTTGCGCTCAAAGCTTTCGCCGTAGTTACCGACGGCCTTGATGATGTTATAGGCCCACTTCTCGTCTACACCCAGGTTCTTACCCATTCCTGGTGTAACGCCAAGAATACGCTGACCGTTCGGGTTGGTGCTCTTGAGCATTTCGTCGAGGTTTTTCTGAGTGATGCCGTACTCTTCGGCCTCGACCATGGCGTTAAAGCTCCAACGCACTACGTTTAGCCACTGCTCATCGCCCTGACGAACCAACGGGCCGAGAGGCTCTTTGGAAAAGTCTTCTGGCAAGATAACGTAGTTTTCAGGTTTATCGAGTGACGAACGCGAAGAAGCCAAGCCCGACTTGTCTGTCGTGTACGCATCGCAACGACCCGACACGAAGGCACGAACAACTTCGTCCAGCTTCTCAATCACCACGGGTTTGAACGTCAGCTTGTTGGCACGGAACCAGTCAGCCAGGTTCAGCTCAGTCGTCGTACCAGGCTGCACACAAACCGTGGCGCCATTGAGCTCTTTCGCGCTCTTGATGCCACTGTCCTTGCGAACCATGATGCCCTGACTGTCGTAGAAGTTCACGGCAACGCCGATCAGACCTAGCGATGTGTCACGTGTCATTGTCTGGGTGGTGTTACGCACCAGCACGTCGATCTCGCCGGACTGCAGTGCTGTGAAGCGCTGCTGGGCTGTCAATGGCGTAACCTTAAATTTTGTCGGGTCACCAAACATTGTGGCGGCGAACGCACGGCACAAGTCAATATCTAAGCCCGACCAGACGCCTTTGCTGTCAGGTGCCGAGAAACCAGCCAAGCCGGTGTTGGTACCGCACTGGACAAAACCTTTTTTCTTGACGGCGTCAAAAGTTGGGCCCGCTTGAACGGCTGTGTTGGCAGCGATAAGTGCTGCGCCAACGAGTGCAAGTTTTAAAAATTTCATAAGTCGATCTCCAGATCACGACGGGGGACGACAAACCTTAGGAATGTCGAGTTAGTAATTTGTGCAAGGCGCCAATGTTAGCCTTACCCATGAACTCAATGTATGGGGGAAATCCCTTGCAGTCAGCTACCAAGAATAGTACAAGAAAGAGCCAATTTGGTGCCGACTGCGCATAATCTTTATATGTGCATGGCTGGGCGTTATGATGTCGGCTTCTACTCGGTTCAACCATGATTGAATTCCAACACGTTTTCAAATCCTACGGCCAAGGTCGCAGCATTCTGGCTGATATTAGCTTCAAGGTATCAGCTGGCGAATTTGTGTACGTCGCAGGCCCGTCTGGCGCCGGAAAATCTACGCTTCTCAAATTAATTGGTGGCCTGGAACCCCCTTCCAGAGGCTCTATTCAGGTTAACGGCCAGCGCTTGGAGAATTTGTCAGCGCGGGCTAGACCCTATCTGAGGCGCGCCGTCGGTGTCATTTTGCAAGACACGCGCCTGTTATATGACCGCAGCGTGATTGATAACGTATTGCTGCCCCTGGCAGTAACCGGCTTGGCGGCTGACGTTTCGCGCGCCCGAGCCCGTGCAGCGCTAGAAAAAGTTGGCTTATCCGCCAAAGAGAGCGCATCGCCGATCGAACTGTCAGGTGGGGAGCAGCAAAGACTGGCCATTGCACGCGCAATCGTCAATCGCCCGGCGATTCTGATCGCAGACGAACCGACCGCGAGCCTAGACCGCGAAACGGCCCGACGAATCATGTCTGTTTTTAAAGACTTCAACCGGGTGGGGGTCACAACGCTCATTGCGTCTCACGACGACGAACTGATGGCCGAATATGCCACGCGAGCGTTCAAAATTGAGCCGGGTCGTTTCGCCGACTCAGCCCAGAAGCGAGTGGCCACACACAAAAATGTTGTTTTAAATCAATTGCCTGAAAGAAATGAGCCCTCGCTTGGGGGTGGCCGTTAATGAAAAGCCTGCTACGCCAGCACCGTTACGCACTAGCAGTCACCTTGCGTCGATTGATCTCCCAGCCAATTTCCTCACTCACCAACCTCCTTGTCATCGCACTCGCGCTCTCACTACCTTTGCTAGGCGCATCACTGCTGGTGTCTATCGAGCCTGTGGCACGGAAAGTATCGGT
>CAMBPA010000176.1 GCA_945869355.1 Bordetella parapertussis | reverse complement strand
GTTGAAATGAGATAGGACGTGATCGCCAGATTCATTTCAATCGGATTTGAGCCTAACTCACGTGCCATGGTCGGTAAGGCCGTTGTGACGACCGTTGCATCGAGCATTTGCATGAGCAGGGCACATCCGACGATAACCGGCAAAATCCGTCGAGATTTCTCGGGAACGGAGTCAGCTTCGTCGAGATTAGGTGAATTGGGCTGCTGCATGGGAGTGATTTGATCGCGTCTACAGTACACTAGGCAACAGTCTAACCTTTTGCTGATTTTCCATGGCCGAGCACTACACCTCCGATATTACGCAGTTCCTCCAATCGTACAAATCTAGCCACCCTGACATGGAGCAGCGCCAGCGAGATGGCCGGGCTCGTTTGTGGGACAAGGCTCAAGATACAGAACTCGCTGAAGGCTTCAAGCAGGCCCGCGTGCGTCAACATCCTTACGTTTATCAGAATAACTAGGCCCAATGAATTCGGTCCAGGTTTCAGGTGAAAGTCTAGAGGCGCTCGTCGAACCCTCTGTGGATACGACTCCCGATGTTGTCGATACCGTCGCGCTCGCGCGACTGTATGGAGAGCCGCTATTCGCCTTGCCTACCGATCTGTATATCCCGCCCGATGCGCTGGAGGTTTTCCTCGAGACGTTTCAAGGGCCGCTAGACTTGCTGTTGTATTTGATTCGCAAGCAAAACTTCAACGTCCTTGACATCCCGATGGCTGAGGTGACTCGTCAATATTTGTCGTACGTCGAGCAGATTCGTATGCACAACCTTGAGCTAGCGGCAGAATATTTGCTGATGGCTGCGATGCTCATCGAAATCAAAGCCAGAATGTTATTGCCGGTCAAAAAGACCGAGCCGGGTCAGGAGCCGGAAGATCCTCGTGCTGAACTCGTACGTCGTCTGCTGGAGTACGAGAAAATGAAGCTCGCGGCGCAGCAGCTTGATGCGCTGCCTCAGCTCGGCAGGGATTTTCAGCGAGCGCAAGCGTTTGCTGATTTACGTATTGAACGTGCGTTGCCGGAGGTGAATGTTGAAGATTTGCGTCAGGCATGGATCGATATTCTCAAGCGCGCGAAGCTCAATGCGCATCATCATATAACGCGGGAGCAGTTGTCCGTGCGTGACCACATGACGCATATTCTGCGTCGCTTATCTGATGTTCGGTTTATTGAATTTAGTCAGCTGTTTATGGAGCGGATTGCAGAGGGAGCTGCTGCAGCGGTTGTGGTGGTGCACTTTCTTGCCTTGCTTGAACTATCCCGCGAATCTTTGCTCGACATTACACAGGCTGAACCCTATGCGCCTATTTATGTGCGCTTGGCTTATACCAGCGCTGCGGTCTAGGCTAATCGCCTCGCGTGCCCGGAGAATGCATTGAAAGTTGTACATACGATCGAAGAATTGCGCGATCAGCTTAGAGGTCAGTTGCGGGTATCGTTTGTTCCGACGATGGGTAATCTGCACGAGGGCCATCTCGCTCTGATGAAGCTGGCTCGCCAGCATGGAGACCCTGTCGTTGCAAGTATTTTTGTCAATCGGCTCCAGTTTGGTCCGAATGAAGATTTCGATCGATATCCTCGAACCTTGCGTGACGATATCGCCAAATTAGAGCGCGATCGAAACGTCTATGTATTGTTCGCACCCAATGAAAGTGAGCTATATCCCGAACCTCAAAATTATCGGGTGCAACCGCCCCAAGAGCTGGGCGATATCCTTGAAGGTGAATGTCGTCCCGGGTTTTTTGGCGGCGTGAGTACAGTTGTCCTCAAGCTATTTGCTTGTGTGCAACCGCGAGTCGCTGTATTCGGAAAAAAAGATTATCAGCAGCTGATGGTGATACGAAACATGTGTCGCCAGTTTCAGCTGCCCGTTGAAATCCTTGCACATGAAACTGTTCGCGCAGAAGATGGGCTCGCGTTGTCATCGCGTAACGTGTATCTGCAACCAGTGGAGCGCAACGAGGCACCGCAATTGTTTGCGCAGCTATGCATCATGCAGGCGAAGGTGCGTGCCGGTGTTTCGGATGCTGGGCTGCTTGAGCAAGAATCTACACATTATTTGCAAGCTCGGGGTTGGATTGTTGATTACATTGCCATTCGCCGACGCCGTGATTTACACAAGCCTTCGCAGGCTGAGATGCTTGCGGGTGAGCCCTTGGTGGCGCTCGCGGCGGCTAAGCTTGGCGCGACGCGCTTGATTGACAACCTAGAGCTCTAGACTCTGTCAATACGTACCTAGGGTTATTCCGCCTGTCAGATTTGACAGCTTTTCGTCTCCACTCCGTCGTGCCAGACTGCGTTTCGTCATGAAACGGAGAGGCGGCATGAAGGTTGTTGACGAAACGAACGGAGCGGGTTGGAAAGCACTGACAGCGCGTGAGCGCGACGTCATTCATCCCGTCGCAGAGGGAAAATCAAACAAACTGATCGCAATCGAGCTCGGTATTTCAATGCGCACTGTCGAGGCGCATCGGGCACGAATTTTTTACAAGATGGGGGTGCGTAACGCGGTGCAACTGGCTCGGCATGTTTGCACACAGCCTGAGCGCAGTTGCGAGGCCCCCTTGGTTCAGGGGCAGTTTGGAGATGTTTGATTGTTTAATTCGTTGACTGGGTCAAGGTCTGGCTGACGCGTGAGGGTATAGGTGAGATTCGGCAAGTCACCGTTGATTGAAATCAAACGCAAGACGTTGGTGCTTGTCATGGCTAACTCTGCACGCACGTTGCTCTCGGCGTTTAACAAAACGATCCGAGGAACAGCCTGGGCCGTTGCACGCCAGCAACCTTGATCCGCTAGTTGAGATGTCTTGTTGTTCTGTCCGAGGTAGGCCGCACGGGCGCGCCAACGACCATTCGGAGATATCGTCACCGTCACACGTTGCGCGACACACTTCATCTCAGGGTGGAAACAAGGAAGTGTGCCGGCAAAGGTTTGTGGTTCTGGAATCAGCTCTGATCGCACGGTATCCGGCGGGGCGGCCGCGGTCGCGACCGTTGCACCTGCTGCAGGGTTAGCCGTTGCATTGGCACCTGCCTGCTGTTGAGCAGGGGCAGCGGACTTCAAACCAATCTGTATTTGACTAGGTGGGCGCACCGCCTGCGTGGCATAGGCGCCCTCAGCTTGCGCCACGGCATCCGTGGCTGAGCTCGCCGCGGGCAGGCTGTAGTACCCCGATTGCTGCATTTGGGCACAAGCCGTCAGAAGTAACGCACTGACCAGGATGGCCCCACGATATAGGTGGGTAACGTGGGTCTGGTTGAGTTTGTTTTGTCTGAACATGATTGACTTCCTGAGTCGAGGGCGTAACTTAATCGATGCCTGCATTCTACGCATTTGCCCGGTTCCCTGCAGACGAATTTGCCCGGATTTTGTATGTTTACTGATATTTTGGCCTGGCTTGCTTTGGGGGCGATCGCCGGATTGCTCTTGGGTTTTTTGCTTGCAAGGGTTGTGCGACAAATCTTCAGCCGTTGTTGGCTCGCTTGGGGCTTGACAGAGCCCGGTCATGGCTTCCCGGCGACGCACTCCGCGCAGGCCCAGAGATTGGACGTCCAACTGTTGCTGTCTAGTGCGATGTGCGGAGCGGCTGTAGCGGGGTCAAACGCATTGCGCAGTCCAATGCTGTGGGAAGCCCTGTGGTCGGGCGCTCTGTTTTGTAGCCTCCTGTTACTGCAGGCGCGCATCGATGCCCAGACGGGCTTACTGCCCGATCGCTTGACGCTGGGTATGCTCTGGCTAGGGCTTTTGTTTAGCTTGTGTGGTGGCTGGGTCTCGCTCGAGCGCTCGGTAGCCGGGGCGGCCGCGGGCTATATTGTCATGTGGCTGTTGGCAGTCGTGTTCTATGGTGTCACGGGTCGTGAGGCGATGGGACGCGGTGACTTTAAACTATCGGCGGCGATAGGCGCTTGGCTTGGGCTGTGGTCTTTGCCGAGCGTCTGGCTGGCCGCGTCTGTGTGGGTATGCATCGCTGCTGTCTTGGACCATTTATGTGGGCGACAACATTTCCGGGCGCCTAGGCCGTTTGGGCCAGGGCTGGCTCTAGGCGGTATTCTAGTGATGTTGTCGCAGGTAAATTGAAGGGGTAACAAGGAGTCGCAGCATGTTCAAGCTTGGTCTGACCGGTGGGATTGGTTCTGGTAAGACTTACGTTGCCAATTTATTGGCAGGGTGGGGCGCCAGCGTGATTGACACGGATCAGATTGCTCATGCCCTGACAGCCCCAGAGGGCCTTGCGATTTTGCCAATCCGGGCAGCGTTTGGATCTGACGTGATCAGTCCAGAGGGGGCTCTGGATCGCGCGCGGATGAGAGAGCTGGTGTTTTCCAACCCTGCCAAACGCGCGACGCTGGAAGCGATCTTGCACCCCCTTATTGCTCAGGAAGTCT
>CAMBPA010000175.1 GCA_945869355.1 Bordetella parapertussis | reverse complement strand
CAGTACTCGCATTTCTTATTGAAACAGCGCGAGGCAATCGGCGTCACGACTTTGCTGGATCCTTTTAGAAAGCTTCCCGTACGCAAGGTGATTCGGAACACCCGTTTTTATTACATGCTCTTGCAACGGCTCAAAGATCATCGCAACCTGACTGATGGGGTGACCTGGAGCGCACAAGCTGAGTTTTTATCTAGGCTAGCTGATTGGGACGCCAAAAAGGACTTGCTTTGGCCGCTACAGCAAGCAGAACGGATAGCCTTAGTCAATTTGAACGTACCGCACTTTGTATCGCCAAGCGACGAAGATGCGGTCAGCGCTATCACGGGTCACCGAACACAAACAGGAGCGGTATCTGGGCTTGCGCGAGCACTAGAGCGCTTTACCCAATGGTCAGCGCTCGAGATTCAACGCCAAGTTGAAATCATTAAGGTCAGTACGAGTTTTGTGTCAAGGTCTGATCGTGGCAGTGAGGAAAAATATCTATTCAATCGTGCGCTCAAAGAATCGGTACCAAATTTAGACCAGGCGTCTTTAGCCACAGAGGCGGCTCGCATTGCCACGACCATCGAGCAACATGGCACGATCAAAGAAAAAAGTGCGGCTTGGACTGGGCTGGACTGGTTAGGAGGTTCAGAGGTCGGACAGCTTGTTACGCTTGGACCCGATTTATACAATGGCTCGACTGGTATTGCTTTGTTTCTCGCCGCGCATGCTCGGTATGCCAAGAGCGCAGCTAGTCGTGAGCTTGCTCTGAAGGCCCTGGCGGCGACTAGGTTGCAGATCACACAGCCTTCAGCGCCTAGATGGGCGAGAGGTTTAGGAATTGGCGGGGTAAGCGGGATTGGTTCGCTTGTGTACGCACTGACCGTGATTTCAGAGCTACTTGCCGATCCGGCTTTGTTGCAAGAGGCAATAAAGGTGTCGGCATTGTTCTCCCATGAATTGATTGCGGCAGATCGCTCATTGGATGTGATTGCGGGTAGCGCCGGAGGTATTCTCAGTCTGTTAGCACTTAATCGTAAAACCCAGTCAAAAGAAGTATTGGCGAAAGCGATCGCTTGCGGAGAGCATTTATTACGACAGCCTCGGCTGGGCGAAGTGGGTAAGCGTAGCTGGGTGGCATTAGGATTAGGCGGAACACCTTTAACGGGGTTCTCGCATGGGGCCGCTGGATTCGCTTATGCGCTGTCGAGCTTGGCGGTCGCCAGTCATCGTGAAGAATTCGAGTTAGCTGCGCAAGAATGTTTAGCGTACGAAGATAGCTGTTATGACAAGACTAGATTTAATTGGGCTGACTTGCGTAGCGCCAACGAAGGAGCGTTTCCCAGCCAATGGTGTCATGGCGCAATAGGTATTGGACTGGCCCGCATTGCGACCGCTCGTGCTAGCAAGGCTAGGGTAGACGCAAGCGTGAGTGATATCAATCACGCAGTGCAAAATACGACTGCCAACTGGCCCCAGTATTCTGACACGCTGTGTTGCGGCACCCTGGGTACGATTGAGTTTTTAACCGAGGCGGGTGAAACATTGAACCAGCCCCGCCTTGGTCATTTATCAGACCAGCGGCTAGCGCAAATTATTGCAAATAGCCGCGAGCAAGGCGACTACAGTTGGAATGCGGGTGGTACCAGATTCAATCTTGGTTTGTTTCGTGGCTTGTCCGGCGTGGGATACACCATACTGAGGAAACTAGACCCACAGTTGCCTAACGTTCTGCTATGGGAATAGTGTTGATGAGTCGATGAGTCACTTTACGCCCCCAACAATCATCAAACTAAATGCAGTGGGTGGTTGGACGCATTGACTTTGGGGCGGAGCGGACGGGACTCGAACCCGCGACCCCCGGCGTGACAGGCCGGTATTCTAACCAACTGAACTACCGCTCCGCAGCGGTTACTAGACGAACTAAATAAACCAGAAAACTGGCGTCCCCTAGGGGATTCGAACCCCTGTACTCACCGTGAAAGGGTGATGTCCTAGGCCTCTAGACGAAGGGGACAGGACTAATGCATCTTCGCTTTAACTGGTGGAGGTAAGCGGGATCGAACCGCTGACCTCTTGCATGCCATGCAAGCGCTCTCCCAGCTGAGCTATACCCCCAAAAATTTCAGCACAGACCACTAAAGAACCGAACTGAAAGCGCTTTGGAGGGACTGACTTCGATTTTGGCACTCGGCATACAGCCGGCAGTGTGTCGATAGCGAAGAAACGGGATTATGCACAAATTTTGCCTCCAACGCAAGTCCCGATCCGCTCGTAACGCCTTGATCAGTCGCCGATTTCGTCTCGGAAAGGCGATTTTAGGGCGCCTAGGTACTGGCTAACGCCTGCGCGCTCTTGTTCGAGGAATTTTTCAACGGCATCGGCAAATCCTGGGTGCGCCAGCCAATGGGCCGACTGCGTCTGCACAGGCTCGAAGCCGCGCGCAAGTTTGTGTGCCCCCTGGGCGCCTCCTTCGATCACCGCGATGTCGTGGGAAAGTGCCCATTCAAGCGGGGTGTAATACGCCAATTCAAAGTGCAGGCAGTCAATATGCTCGAGCGCACCCCAGTAACGTCCATAGAGCTTACGTTGCCCGTCAACGGTATCGAGCCAGAGTAGTGATGCCGCGATCGGCTGATCATCCCGATAAGCGAGTGCCAACACACAATGGCTGGAGAGTGTCTGCCCAATTTTAGAAAAAAACGCAGGGGTAAGGTAGGGGGGATTGCCCCGTTGCGCATAGGTGTTTGCGTAACACTGGTAGAAAAAATCCCAGTCCGATGGCTTGATCGCTGCACCGGTTAACACGCGTGTGGTGATCCCGGCTTCCTTCACTTTGCGACGCTCAGCTCGAATTTTTTTACGTTTGCTCTGGGTCAGACTAGCCAGGAAGTCGTCGAAGTGTGGCCAGCCCTTATTTGACCAATGAAACTGGGTATGGGTACGAGGCATGCATCCAGCTGCGCAAAGCGCTTCTTGGTCTGCTGCAGAGGTGTAGAGCACATGCAGGGAGGACAGCTTGCTCTGCCTGGCCCATTGCACGAGCGCTTGAGCGGCCAAGGTTCGATGCTCGGGGGCGCAGAGCAGCCGTGCGCCAGGTACCGGCGTAAAGGGAATCGCGCAGAGCCACTTTGGGTAGTACTTCAAGCCGTGGCGTTCGTAAGCTTCTGCCCAAGCCCAGTCAAAGACAAACTCGCCATAGGAGTGGCTTTTTGCAAAGAGCGGCATTGCGGCAATGAGTTCACCCATCTCATTACGCAAAATAAGATGTTTTGCCTGCCAGCCCGTTTCGATAGACACGCTTTCTGACTCTTCGAAAGCGCTTAAAAAGGCATGGCTGCTTAAGACAGAGCCACCCGCTTGCTGCACCAGTGCATCCCAGAGCTTGGCGTCAATGCCAAGCATACGGTCAAGGACTTCTACATGTACAGCGCTCATGCGTCTTCGCGTGAGCGTGGGGGGCGACGCGACCGCATCACTGCGGCACTGCCAAGGACGAGGATTGAACACAACAAGATCGTCCAGTCACCAGCGCGTGCGAAGACAGTCATCCCCTGTTGGCCCTGGACACTGACATCGATCACGCCTGCACGATGGGCGGGTAAGGCTGCGATCACTTGGCCCTGTTGGTTGATCGCGCCAGTGGTGCCGGTGTTTGTTGCACGCACCATCGGGCGGGAGGTCTCGATCGAGCGCATGCGTGCCATTTGCCAATGCTGACGCAGCGCCCACGAGTTCCCAAACCAACCAAGGTTACTGAAGTTGGCCAGAATCGTTGCCCCGCTCGCAAGCGAAGAGGCGTCGGTTGTGCTCTGAATCGTGCGTGCTAGTTCTTGACCAAAGATATCCTCATAGCAAATGTTCGCAGCAATGCGCTGATCTTTAATTACAAACGGAGGCTGAGGGTTGGCGCCTCGATGGAAGTCGCCCATCGGAATCGACATTAAGTCGACGAACCAGCGAAAGCCGAAAGGAATGAACTCACCGAAGGGAACGAGGTGGTGCTTGTCATAGCGTAAGCCAGTTGAGGCCCGTTGAATTTGTTCAATCGTGCTGTCTGCGGTGATCCCGAGCACGCTGTTGGTATAGCTGTGATCCGACGGGTTGAATAGCGCACTGCCCATCAGCAAAGTCGCGGATTGTTTGTTAGCGATATCAATCCATGCTTGCCAGACCGAGGGTGCGAGTTGATGCTGAAACACGGCCAGCACAGTCTCGGGCAAAAGAATAGCGGCAGGCGCGGGACTACCCTCAGGCATCGGCGTTTGAGCGAGCCTAAGATGCTGAGCGATCACGTCTTGTAAATGAGACGGCGTAAATTTAAGGCCTTGTTCGACGTTGCCTTGCACTAAGCGCAAGGCGATGGGAGCACCAGCCGGGCGAGTCCAAGCGATTTGACCAATGCCCCA
>CAMBPA010000174.1 GCA_945869355.1 Bordetella parapertussis | reverse complement strand
TGCGCGCTCTGGCTGTGACCTCACCGAATCGCTCCGCACTCTTGCCAGAGGTGCCTTCAGTGTCCGAGCAGGGCTACCCAGGCTATGAGCTCAATCAATGGCACGGCTTACTGGCACCGGCCAACACACCCCCAGCCGTTCAGCAAAAGCTGTTCGATGGGATCAACAAAGCCCTGCAACTGCCTGCGGTGAAAGAAAAGCTAATCAGCCTGGGCTATACGCCGGCTTACGATGGCCCGGCCGCTTTTAAGAAAACCGTCGATGGCGATATCGACAAATTCGTCAAACTCGCCAAGGATATCGGCCTGAAAGTAGACTAACTAGTTCATCAAACGTTCGCACGCACGCTTTAATCGCGCGCAGCCTTCGTCGAGCACTGCCATCGACGTTGCGAACGAGAACCGAAAGAACGGGGCGCACCCATAAGCCGCTCCGTGCACGCTAGCAAGCTTTTCTGCATCTAATAGATAGAGCACAAAATCCTCGTCAGTCTTGATCACACGGCCGTCTGGTGCTTTTTTGCCGAGAAGACCCGCGCACGAGGGGAACACGTAAAACGCGCCTTCTGGCGAGTGGCACGTGACACCCGCAATGGCATTGAGTTGCGCCACGACTGCATCACGGCGATCCTGAAATATTTTTGTACGCTCGGCAATAAAGCCTTGGGGGCCCGTTAAGGCCTCGAGCGCAGCAGCTTGGCCAATCGATGACGGATTCGACGTGCTTTGGGACTGTAACTTGGTGATCGCCTTAATCAGCTCAGCAGGCGCTCCACAATACCCAATACGCCAACCTGTCATGGCATAGGCTTTGGATACGCCATTCACCGTCAGCGTTCTTTCTTTGAGCTCGGGCGCCACTTGCGCCATCGTGTAAAACTCACGGCCATCAAACAACACGTGCTCATAGATGTCGTCGGACAGCACCCAGACGTGGGGATGGCGAATCAACACTTCAGCAAGTGCTCGCAACTCTCGTCGCGAATACACTGCGCCACTAGGATTATTCGGCGCATTCAAAACCAGCCAACGCGTGCGCGGCGTGATGGCGCGCTCAAGGTCCTCTGGCTGCAGTTTGAAGCCTTTTTCTGGAGGACACATCACAGGCACAGGTGTGCCACCCGCCAACAACACAATGTCTGGGTAAGAAACATAAAAAGGTGCGGGCACGATGACCTCAACACCTTTTTGTACCGTTGCCATCAAGGCATTGAAGATCACTTGCTTGCCACCCGTACCAACGATGACTTCGCTCGTTGAATACGAAAGCTGGTTCTCACGCAAAAACTTAGCGCACACCGCTGCTTTCAATTCAGGGGTGCCACCAATGTCGGTGTATTTTGTCTTGGAAGCCGCCATTGCCCGCACCACCGCCTCCACTACATTAGGCGGTGTGTCGAAGTCGGGTTCGCCTGCCGTCAACCCGACGACATCGTGACCGGCCGCCTTCAACGCACGCGCACGCTGTGTTGCCATGGAACTCGGTGAGGGCTTGATACGATTTAGACGGTCGGCGATAAAAGACATGGGCAAGAACCTTTATTCAATGAGGGCAAAGAAACCAAGATCATTTGATCATGCTTGATCCCAGCGCCGTCGAGTGCTTTTGTGGTCGATTTCAGGTCTTTATCGCTTTGTTCGCGAAGGTAGTCAAGGGTCGCGGCTTTGCCAACGAAAGGCTGCGCGAAGTCTTTTTGATGGTGCCGACGGCGAGACTCGAACTCGCACAGCTTTCGCCACTACCCCCTCAAGATAGCGTGTCTACCAATTTCACCACGTCGGCGGTGTGAATGCGTATGCCACATTTTTGCGGACCATACTCTTGCGTGCCACATTCTTGCGTGCCACATTCTTACGTGCCACATCTTTGTTACTACGCCTTGCTACGCACCCGATAATCAAGCCCAAGATTGTAGCACGCAGAGCAAGTTTAGCTCTGCCGCTCAGGCCTTTACTTCGCTGCGGGTGCGGGCACGCCGGGCACGACTGAAGGCGCCGCTGCACCGGGTACCGCTGGAGCAGTAATCACGCCAGGCACAGCATTGGCTGGCGCTGAAGAGCTAGGCACAGCACCACCTGCTGGCGCGATGGGCGCAACACCAGGCACGGCCGATCCTGGCGCAGGCGCAGCAGGCGCAGTTTGAGTAAAGTTTTGCATAATGCCGGTGTCCTCGCCTTTGCTGCCACGGTTCGCCACATACGCGAGGCCAATGGTCGAAATAAAGAACACGACTGCAGCCCATTTCGTGACACGCGACATGAAGTTTGCAGCGCCTGTTGCACCAAACAAACTACCTGCTGAGCCACTACCGAAGGCCGAACCCATGTCGGCGCCCTTGCCTTGCTGCAGCAAGACTAGCGAGATGATGGCCAACGACGACAAAATCTGCACAACCAGCAGAACTGTAAACATCCAAGACATTAAAGTACTCCGAAAACTGAAGGGCTTACTAACCAAATACTACCGAGCGTATTACGCCGCAATAGCAATAAAGTCTTCTGCCACCAAAGATGCCCCACCGACAAGTGCTCCGTCGATATCAGGCATTGCAAACAAACTCGCAGCGTTAGATGCTTTAACACTGCCACCATACAAAATCTGAATATTGCCTGCCCCGGCCGCAACCAAAGCAGCCCGGATCGCAGCATGCACTTCCTGTGCTTGCTCGGGCGAGGCCGTCCGACCCGTGCCAATTGCCCAAACGGGCTCGTAGGCAACGACCATTTTTTTGACCGCGTCAGCACCCAACGCTAGAACAGGTGCAAGCTGACGTGTAATCACAGCGACTGCCTGACCTGCGTCGCGCTCAGCTAAGGATTCACCCACGCAGACGACTGGAGCAATTCCACTGGCAAGCGCGGCTTTTGCCTTATCAGCGATCAGCTGGTCGGTTTCGCCATGCAGCGATCGACGCTCAGAGTGGCCCACCAGGGCCCAACGACAGCTGAAATCCGCCAGCATCGCGCCCGACACTCCACCCGTAAAGGCGCCTTGTGCTTGGGCGCTCACGTCCTGCGCACCCCATGAAATCGTACTGCCCTTCAAGGCCTCAGCCGTTTGCCCCAAATAAGGAAACGGCACACACACCGCCATCAACGTGCCGGACGCCGGACGCGGGGCAGCACGCAGGGCGGCCAGCAGCTTGGCGTTCTGACCAAGATTGCCGTGCATTTTCCAGTTACCCATGACTAGGCGCGTACGGGTGTTACTCATGAGGTCGGGCTCGAGTGTCGTGACTTGATAACCCAACATTGTATCCTGTCAGGGTCTTAGGAGGAAACTCGCCGGTAAATCGTTTATGATGCAAGCCTTCTTGCTGGAAGCGTGGCCGAGCGGTTTAAGGCACCGGTCTTGAAAACCGGCGAGGGTTCAAGCCCTCCGTGAGTTCGAATCTCACCGCTTCCGCCAGAACCCCGTATCACGGGGTTTTTTTACGCCCCATCCCCACAAAGAAAACGCACTTCTCATACACAAGTTAGAGTAACGATGTAAAATGACGCATCACTAGGTCTCATGTCTTTATGTGGGGAAGGATGTATGCCGAAGATTGCCAAGGTACTGGGTGCGCTGGAAGTCAAACGACTGTCGGAGCCGAAGCTGCACATGGTCGGCACCGTGCCGGGCTTGGGACTGAGCATCACTAAGGGGGGTGCCAGGTCGTGGATCCTGCGCACGACGGTGGGCGCTCGCCGTAGCGACATTGGTCTGGGTGCCTACCCTGCTGTGACGCTCGCTGAAGCATGGACGCGGGCGAGAGACACGCTGACCAAGATCCGCAACGGTGTCGACCCGGTGGCCGAGCGCCGTGCACGGCAGGAACTATCGCCGTGGACGTTCAAGCGCTGCGCCGAGACCTACATCGCCGGCCACCGCGACGGCTGGAAGAATGATAAGCACGCCCAGCAGTGGGAGAACACCCTCGACACGTACGTTTACCCGATCTTTGGCGACAAGCACGTGCGGGATGTGGGGAAGCCCGACGTGCTCGCCGCGATTGAGCCAAACTGGACGACCAAGAACGAGACGATGGTGCGCGTGCGCAACCGGATCGAAATGGTGCTCTCTTGGGCGGCGCAGCGCGGCTATCGCCCTGAAGGGCTGAACCCGGCACGGTGGCGGGGCAACCTCGACGCCGCCCTGCCGCGGCCGTCGAAGGTGAACAACCGGGAATCCTTCAAGGCAGTACCCATTGGCGAGGCATACGCGTTCATGCAGCGGGTGAAGCTGGTCGAGGGCATGAGCGCCCGTGCGCTTGAGTTCCTGTTGCTGACGGCCAGCCGGTCGGGCGCTGTCCGGCTCGCCACATGGAGCGAGATTGAGGGCGACGTCTGGAATATTCCCGCCGAGCACATGAAGGCATCGAGAGCGCACCGGGTGCCGCTCTCCCCCGCCGCCGTGGCGCTGCTAGACACCGTGCCCC
>CAMBPA010000173.1 GCA_945869355.1 Bordetella parapertussis | reverse complement strand
TAAGCGCATGCTGATTATTGGTGGTGGCATCATCGGCTTAGAGATGGGGACGGTTTACTCTGCACTCGGCGCGCGTCTTGATGTTGTGGAGATGCAAGATGGCTTGATGCTGGGCGCGGATCGTGACTTAGTCAAAGTATGGCAAAAGTTTAATGCCCCAAGATTTGATCACATCATGTTAGGGACGCGTACGGTCTCAGCTGAGGCCAAGAAGGATGGTATTTACGTTAAGTTTGAAGGCGCGAATGCCCCCGCTGAGCCGCAACGTTACGATCTCGTACTCCAAGCGGTCGGACGTACACCCAACGGAAAAAAACTCGCGGCGGAAAAGGCCGGAGTGGTCATCACGGACCGTGGTTTTATTGATGTCGATCATCAGATGCGCACAAACGTTGCGCACATCTTCGCCATCGGAGACATTGTCGGCCAACCCATGCTCGCCCATAAGGCTGTGCACGAAGGGCATGTTGCTGCCGAAGTGGCTACGGGTCAAAAGAGCTTCTTTGATGCGCGTGTGATTCCCTCTGTTGCCTACACAGATCCTGAAGTGGCGTGGGTCGGCTTGACTGAAGAGCAGGCCGCGCAACAAGGTGTTGCGATTACGAAAGGTTTGTTCCCTTGGGCGGCTTCCGGTCGCGCGATTGCGAATGGTCGCGATGAAGGATTCACCAAACTATTGTTTGATGCGACATCACACAAGATTTTGGGTGGCGGCATTGTGGGTACACATGCCGGCGATCTCATTAGTGAAGTGGCACTTGCCATTGAGATGGGTGCGGACACCGTAGACATCGGCAAGACGATTCATCCTCATCCAACCCTTGGTGAGTCGGTTGGACTGGCTGCAGAGGCCGCTCGCGGCCATTGCACTGATTTACCCCCTGTACGCAAGCGTTAGCCCCTTGCCGACAGGGCCGTGGTGTCTTTAGATCGATTGATCTAAAGCGCCACGGTCGAGAACCAAGGCACTGCAGCAATGGCAATCAGCCCAACAATGAGTGCGGCAATGTAAGGCCATATCGCACCCATCACGTCATCGGGTGAGGTATTTCCAATCCGACAAGCCACATAAAAGCCGACACCAATGGGTGGCATCATCAGCCCAATATTCATCGCTGTGACCACTACCATTGCGTAGTGGATGTCATGGATCCCAAGTTTCTTCGCAATGGGGAACATAATGGGCGCCAGAATCAAGATTGCTGGCAGGCCCTCGAGCAAACAGCCGAGAATCAGGAAGACGAGAATCGTGATGACCATGAAGCCGAAAATGCCTCCTGGTAAGGTCGTCAGGAACTGAGACAGGCTTTGCACCGCGCCACTCTGTGTGATCGCCCAGGCCATTGCGGAAGCGGTACCAAGGATTAAGAGAATGGCACCACTTAATGCCGCGGTTTCAACTAGCATGTTGTAGACTTTGCGCCAACCGATCCCGCCATACAGCACTTGCCCAATGATCATGGCGTATAGCACCGCAATCGTTGATACTTCCGTCGCTGTCGCGACACCTCCGCCGACTGCGCTTCGAATTAGAAACGGAAGCACTAGTGCGGGTCCGGCGATCATCAGCGCCCGGCCGATCACAGACCAGCTCGCACGACGTACGTTATCCATCATTTCGTGGCGGGCTTTCCAGCGTGCCAGCAAGGCTAACGCCACCAGCAATACCGCTGCGATGACAACGCCGCTTTGGAATAGGCCTGCAATGGATACGCCAGCGACGGAACCCAGCACAATCAAGACGATGCTCGGAGGTACGGTGTCCGCCATGGCGGCACCTGTCGCAAGTAGCGCAATCATCTCCTTGGGCTTATGACCGCGACGTTTCATCTCAGGAAATAGTGCGGGGGCAATCGTCGCCATATCAGACACTTTTGAGCCTGATATGCCAGAAACAATAAACAGCGATCCAAGTAGCACGTAGGACATGCCGGCCTTGATATGACCAAGCAACGAGGCGAGAAAATCAACAATAGCCTTTCCCATCCCCGTGGCATCCAGCACACAACCAAGCAAGACAAAGATGGGTACCGACACGAGAATTAGGCTCGACATCCCCTCATCCATTCGTCCGATGATCACCATCAGAGGCACGGTCGTTGTGAAGCCAAGATAGCTTAGCGCACCCAACCCGAAGCAAAAAGCGATCGGCACACCTGCAACGAGGCATAGCGCGACCAGCACGACTAAAAAAATCATAATGTTGTAGAGACCGAGACTCGTCAAAAAGTCTGATCCGAACCAGCAAGCGGCGGCAAAAGCGGCCACGACTACGCTCGCGCCTAGCAGGTTTGCTTTGCTTACAGTGTGGCTTGCGTAGACAGCTAGCACCTCCAACATCGCCAAAATGCCAAAGGCAAGCGCAGAGACCCGGTAAGTGTTGGGAAGATCAAGGGCAGGCGTTTTTACAAACCATTCGTCTTGTGCATAGATGATCGCTGGGTGGATGAGGGCGATGAGAAAGGCCGCAATCTCAACCAGCGCGAGCGCATGAACAAAACTCCCGATACGCTTAGGCATCATTTCTAAAAACAACGTTAACCGTAAGTGCTCGTTGCGGTGCATCGCTATCGCGGTTCCCAACATCGCGAGCCACAAGAAAGAAAGCGAAACGACTTCATCGATCCAAACGATCGGGATAGAAAAGACATAGCGCGCAACGACCCCTACCAGCAACATCACCACAATGACGACCAAGAGCAACGCGCTTGCAAATTCTATCGGCTTGAGCAGGCGAGAGACGATAGGCAGAGGGGGAGCAGTGATCTCGGTCGACATGGCGATTCCCGTTTAGGTCATATAAAAAACCGGGCGCTGTGCAAGGACAGTCGCCCGGAGTCGTGACAAACGGAATAGCAGAGCTAGTCCGTTTAACGGCTATGATTTAAGACAGTTTGCCGCTCGATTTTTCGAGCAACTCCCATGCCTCATTTCCAAGTTTGCCTTTCCATTCAGAGTAGAAACCACCTGCACGCAGACGATCGCGGAAGGAATCGGCCTTTGTCTGATTAAAGACCATACCCTTTTCGGTCAGACCCTTCTGTAGACCTGCGTTCATTGCGGCAACGTCAGCGCGTTCTTTCATGCCTGCGGCATTGATATGACCGGCAACGACTTCACGAAGTTTCTCTGGCAGACGCTCCCAGGCACGACGGTTTGCGAGGAACCAGAAACCATCCCACATATGATTGGTGATCGAGCAGAATTTCTGCACTTCGTTGAGCTTTGCCGTGTCAATGATTGCGAGTGGATTTTCCTGACCATCGACAATCTTTGTCTGGAGCGCGCTGTACACCTCGTTAAAGTTGATCGAGGCAGGTGCCGAGTCGAAAGCTTTGAACATGGAGGTCCAAAGTGGCGACACTGGAACGCGAATTTTGAAGCCCTTCAAATCGTCTGCGGTTTGAATCGGCTTGGTCGAGGACGTAATTTGACGGAAACCGTTATCCCAGATTTTGTCCATCGCAACAAGGTTCGCCTTTCCGATCTCTCTGCGTACGTGCGCGCCGAGGTCTCCGTCGAGCGCTTTCCATACGGCGTTGTAATCGCTAAAGGCAAAGCCAATGCCCGTAATGGACGCAGCAGGGACTAACGTTGCCAGAATCAGACCAGACAGCGTGAAGAATTCCACACCGCCGTTGCGTACCTGACTCAGCATGTCGGTGTCCGAACCAAGCTGGCTGCTTGGGAAGATTCGTATCTCAACGCGCCCTTGGGTCTCTTTTTGAACGGCGTCAGCCATTTCTTTGGCACGAATGTTCATCGGATGCGTCAGGGGCAGGTTGTTCGCGTATTTGTACGAAAACTCTGCCTTGGATTGCGCCCAGACGCTATTTAGCGGGGCGGCGAGGGTGATGACACCGGCACCAGCGCCAGTCAACAAGGTGCGTCTCGAGATGGACATTTTTTGTCTCCAAGGTAAAAAAGAATGCGGAAGCCATCATAGCAAGGATGGTCTTAGTCTCAGCCCTAAAATTTCAGTTAGAGCGCTAAAATACGCGTTTTCCCCTACCTAAATCATCGGCTTTCACTGTGTCTGACATTCTGCAAATCCCTGGCTCGTCTGTTTTATCCCCCTTTAGGCATGAACGACTGCTGTCAAAGTTGAAAGAACTAGGCTTGCCCATTGCAGAGATTACCGCCCGATTTGAGCATTACGTCTGGTGTGACCGTGCACTGCCCAAAGACGAGCGCGAAAAACTTACCCAATTATTGGACTACGGACAGGCTTCGGTCACGAACGGCGCCGCAGAGGCGCTTGCGTTGACCGTGATCCCGCGCTTGGGAACGGTTTCTTCGTGGGCCAGTAAAGCCACCGATATCGCGCACAACTGCGGACTTAACAATGTTCGTCGTATCGAACGTGGTGTTCGATACACGTTGAGCCCCGAACGAGGTTGGCTCAAGACTAAAAGCTTTGACGC
>CAMBPA010000172.1 GCA_945869355.1 Bordetella parapertussis | reverse complement strand
AAGATGATGCGTTGTTATCTGAGTCACAAGACAATAAAAAAAATATCATTAACGTTACAAGTGGGAGCTTATGTCTTTTCCCCGCCTCTTTGCTTCACTACACAATTCCTTTCGAGTCTGACGAAGAAAGAATCGTTTTAGCATTCGATGTAATACCGAAAAAGAAGGAAGTTTTGAGAGTGGACTTTATATGATCACCTTCGACCGCAAACAATACATACTAGCTAAGACTCAACTGAATTCCATCCAATTCGTAAACTCTGAACTAGCCCAGATCCAAGCTGAGTCCATAGGCTGGGTACCATTGGAAGAACACGCTTATCTGTACGTAGGCTCTGATGAGCCTGAGATCGCGGTCGTAGTCATCTCCAAACCAGAGATGCAAGGCTCAAACGTTCTTTGGCTGTTCTAAAAACCATCATGACTAATTCTGAGTCGCCGCAACAAACGGCCCCATTGACCATTGATCAAGCGCTCCAACAAGCTGTCGCATACCATGAGGCCGGCCAGTTGCAAGACGCGGAACGCCTTTACCGTGCCATTTTGAAAACTCAGCCCAATCACCCGGACGCAAACCACAACCTGGGAGTGTTGGCGGTGCAGGTAAAGCAGCCAGCTACCGGCCTGCACCATCTCAAGGTGGCATTAGAGGTCAACCCCAATCAAGGCAAACACTGGCTGAGCTACATCGATGCGTTGATACAGACTAACCAAACCGCTGCAGCCCGACAGTTGCTGGAGCAGGGGCGGCAGCGAGGGTTGCAGGGCGTAGCGGTGGAGGCGTTGGCAGGCCGACTTGCTCAGCTTGAAAATGCCACGCCAGGTCAGCCTACTGAACTAGAGCGTGCGATCGCGCACAGAGAAGCCGGTCTCTACAAAGAAGCTGTGCTGATCTTGCAAGGCGGGCTTGTCAGCAATCCACAAGAAGCAAGCGCTCACGCGCTATTGGCTCAGGTTCTATCCCTCGACAAACAGGATGAAGCGGCCTGGGCAGCCTTGAACATTGCCTTGTCCATAAATCCAGCCTTGCCCATTGTCCAGCGCAACCGCGCGCGTCTGTTGCTCAAACAACAAAAAACCGATGAAGCTCTGCAAGCGGCCCAGGCCGCCTATCAAAGCGACGCTACAGATCCGGAAAACCAACTGGTATTGGCAGCCGCCTTGGGCGCCAACAACCGGAACGAACAGGCACTGCTACTGGTGAAGAATGCCCTGGAAAGCCTCCCCAATTACGCCGAAGCTTACGCTGTCCGGGCGCAGCTTAAGCTGCGCGGCAACGACCTCGCTGGCGCGCTGGCAGATGCGGAAAAGACTTTGTCCATCAAGCCCCATCTGGGGCAGTTGTGGGGCCTAGTCGGTTCTCTTCGCTATCAGTTAAACAACCTGCCAGGCACTTTTGATGCCTTGGAAAAAGCCCTTGACTACGAGCCGGATAATGCTCAGCATTTGGCGAATTTGGGAGAGTTCAAGCGGCAGGCTGGTGCGGTGGAGGCGGCCATAGTCTTGCTGGAAAAAGCTATCGCTGTCGCACCGGGCAATGCTGGTGCATGGACCAATTTAGGCGCCGCTTTGCAGGAATCTCAGCGCATCCCCGAAGCCAAGGCTGCCTATGTCAAAGCCTTAGAGATTGCGCCTGAGCAGGCAGAAGTCGCCAGCAATCTGGGAGCCTTGGCGAAACAAGAAGGAAACTGGCAAGAAGCATTGCGCTACTTCAACCAAGCGCTGAAGATCAAGCCGAATATGGCTCAAACGTACAGCAATCTAGGCGCCATCCTTCAAGAGATTGGACGCATAGACGAGGCCGAGGTCAGCTACCGCCGTGCAATAGAGATCGAACCTGATTTAGCCGGGGCACACAGTAATTTGGGCAATGGGCTGAGAGAATTACATCGCTATGCTGAAGCTATTAAATCTACAACTAAGGCAATCCAAATAAATCCTAAATTAGCAGAGGCTCAGCAGGCGCATTCAGTAATGCTAGCTTTCCTTTCGCATCATAGCGATGTAGTTGAACACAGTAATGCAGCAGTGGCTTTGAGCTCAGATAATCCTAAAATTTGGGAATCGCGTCTTTTCTGTTACATCTACCATCCGGATCTGAGTGCGAAAGAAATCAATGCAGAACACGTGAGATGGGGTACTCGGTTTCCTACTTTGGATACGGATATGTTTGATTTGCATGATCGCTCACCTAGCCGGCGATTACGAGTCGGGTATGTTTCCCCTGATTTCAGGGGGCATTCATGCCGGTTTTTTTTCGAGCCTCTTTTTTCTCAGCATGACCACGCACGGTTTGAGTTATTTGCTTACTCCAATGTGTTAACGGAGGATGAGCACACGCAACGGTTTAAGACCTATTTTGATGAATGGCGGAACATTAGGGGCGTCTCAGATCAAGAGGTGGTTGAGATGGTGCGACGTGACCGGATCGACATCTTGGTGGATGCCTGTGGCCACATGCAAAGTAATCGTTTAGCTGTCTTCACGCACAAGCCAGCACCAATACAGCTTACTTGGGAAGGATACTCGTGGACGACTGGCTTAGTGCAAATGGATTATGTGTTATTGGATCCATACATGGCACCACCTGGGACGCTAGCAATTGAAGAGATAATTCGATTACCCAAAACCAGAACCGTATTTCGACCTGGAGAAAGGGCTGTGAGCGAGCCTGTTAAATCCTTGCCTGCATTAAAAACAGGCAATATTACTTTTGGTTATTCTGGTCGGACGGAGCGCTTGAATTACAAAGTGTTCAATGCATGGGGAAAGATACTGGAGAGGTTGCCAACTGCGCAATTGGTATTGGACTACAAGGTGTTTTCTGATGTACCGACGCAGGCATATTATCGGGATTTTTTAGCACAACACGGCATTGATGTGAGCAGGGTCACTATGCGTAATAGTTTAAATATCTTTCAAGGTTTAGGCGATATAGATATATTGCTAGATAGTTTTCCACACAATGGGGGGACGATGATCTTTGACGCACTGTGGATGGGAGTGCCGGCATTGACCTTGGCAAGTCGACCGCCTGTAGGCCGGATTGGTGCGAGTGTGATGACTAATATGGGATTGGCGGATTGGGTGGCTAAAGATGAATACGAGTATGTTGACAAAGCGGAGAGTTTTGCAAAGAACGTAGAAGAACTAGCAAGATTAAGGGCTGGTATGCGTGAGCGGATGAAAGCGTCCCCTTTGATGGACGAAGCTGGATTTGCGCATGATGTAGAAAGTGCATTCAAAGATATGTGGCACAGGTGGTGCAACGAAGCAAAGTTGTCTGACAAAGTAAGCGATGTTGATGAGATCACAACTGCCAAATCAAAGCTTAGCTCGGAGCAGGGTGAATGAAAGCCGTTATTCTTGCCGGTGGATTAGGAAGTCGAATTTCTGAGGAAACTCACCTGCGTCCCAAACCAATGATTGAAATCGGAGGTAAACCGATTTTGTGGCATCTCCTGAAAGCTTATTCAGCGCATGGGATCAACGAATTTGTGATTTGCTGTGGTTACAAAGGCTATGTAATTAAAGAGTATTTTTCTAATTACTTCTTGCACATGTCCGATGTCACCTTCGACATGTCTAGGAATCGCATGGAGGTGCACCAGCAAAAGGTTGAGCCTTGGCGAGTGACGTTGGTGGATACCGGCGACGACACCAAGACCGGTGGGCGGTTGAAGCGTGTGGCCGAGTACCTGAAAGACGAAGAAGCCTTCTGCTTGACCTACGGCGATGGTTTGGCAGATGTGGATATTACGGCGTCCATTGCTTTTCACAAAGCGCACGGCAAACTGGCCACGGTAACGGCGGTTCTGCCGTTGGGGCGCTTTGGTTCGCTGATACTTGATGGCGAGAGTGTTCGGGGTTTTGTAGAGAAACCCCGTGGCGACGGTAGTTGGATCAATGGCGGGTTCTTTGTGCTTTCTCCCAAGGTGATAGACACCATCGCCGGGGACAGTACGAGCTGGGAACTGGAGCCAATGGACAAGCTGGCAGCGGACGGCCAGATGCGCGCCTTCGTGCACCTCGGCTTTTGGCAGCCGATGGATACGCTGCGAGAGAAAAATGTATTGGAAGAGTTGTGGAGTTCCGGCCAAGCACCTTGGAAGGTGTGGTGATGACGCCACACGCGGATTTCTGGCGTGGCAAGCGCGTGCTGGTTACGGGGCATACCGGTTTCAAGGGCGCTTGGCTGGCTCTGTGGCTACAGCGGCTTGGTGCGGATGTAACAGGCATTGCTTTGGCCCCGAACACCACGCCCAGCATTTTTGATCTGGCTCGCGTGGCCGGAGGCATGAACAGCAATTTTTGCGACATCCGCGATGCGGCAGCGCTGGTTGCCCTGTTACGTGCGGCGCGGCCCGATCTGGTATTTCACTTGGCAGCGCAGCCTCTGGTGCGGGCCAGCTACCACGAACCGCTGGCAACCTTTGGGGCCAACGTC
>CAMBPA010000171.1 GCA_945869355.1 Bordetella parapertussis | reverse complement strand
GGTCCTACGCAAAGAGCGGCGCGGCGAATACTTAGGTAAAACGGTTCAGGTCATTCCCCACATCACCAACGAAATACAAGAGTTCATTACCCGCGGTGCTGAGCAGTCTTGGAACGGTGCAACCGATGTGGCGATTGTTGAAATCGGTGGCACGGTTGGCGATATTGAGTCGCTGCCCTTCCTTGAGGCCGCACGTCAGATGAGCCTGCGACTCGGGCGTAACAATGCGGCGTTTATTCACCTCACGCTGGTGCCCTTTATCGCCTCAGCCGGTGAACTAAAGACCAAGCCGACACAGCACTCTGTACAAAAACTTCGCGAAATCGGCATTATTCCCCATGCGTTGCTCTGCCGAGCTGACCGTCCCATCCCCGACGAAGAGCGCGCCAAGATCTCGTTGTTCTCAAACGTGCCGCTTGACGCGGTCATCTCGGTTTGGGACTCAGATTCTATTTACAAAATTCCGTCCATGCTGCACAAACAAAGCCTCGACAATCTCGTTTGTGAGGCGCTGAACTTAAATCCGCCTGCCGCAGATTTGTCGATGTGGGATAAGTTGGTATGTTCGCTTGAGCATCCTGAGTACGAAGTCCGGATCGCAATGGTGGGCAAGTATGTCGACCTGACAGAGTCCTATAAGTCCTTGACTGAGGCGTTGATCCACGCTGGGATCCATACCAAGTCGCGGATCAAAGTTGAATATATTGATTCTGAAAACATAGAGCAGCATGGTGTGAGCGTGCTCAAGCCGTTTGATGCCATTCTGGTGCCGGGCGGCTTTGGTAAGCGTGGCACCGAAGGTAAGATCGCCGCTATTCGTTATGCCCGTGAGTACAACGTCCCCTACCTTGGTATCTGTTTGGGGATGCAGTTGGCTGTGATTGAGTTTGCACGCCATGTCGCGGATTTGGCCGATGCTAACAGCACCGAGTTTGATCCGGTCTCGCCCCACCCAGTCGTGGCATTGATTACAGAGTGGTTGGATCGGGAAGGGCGTATTGAAAAGCGCGATGAGCAATCCGATTTGGGCGGCACCATGCGTAAAGGTGCACAAAAATGTCCAATCAAAGCGGATACGTTAGCCAATAAGATTTATGGTCCGCAGGTCAATGAGCGCCATCGTCATCGCTATGAGGTCAATAACGTTTACGTCCCGCGTCTCGAAGAGGCCGGTTTGGTGATTAGTGCCAGAACACCCACTGAAAACTTACCTGAAATGATGGAGCTTCCCAACCATCCTTGGTTTGTGGGTGTGCAGTTTCACCCAGAGTTCACCTCCACGCCGCGCGATGGCCATCCGCTGTTCACTAGCTACATTCAAGCGGCCTTGGCGCATCAGACACAACGCAAAGGGTCCTGATGAAGCTGTGCGGATTTGACATCGGTCTGGAGAAGCCTTTTTTTCTGATCGCAGGTCCCTGTGTGATCGAGTCTCGACAGATGGCGTTCGACACGGCGGGGCAGCTGCTTGAGATCACCAAGGCATTGGGCATCCCGTTTATTTATAAAAGTTCGTTTGATAAAGCGAATCGCAGTTCCGGGACGTCCTATCGTGGGCCGGGCATGGATGAGGGCTTGCAGATTTTGGCCGATGTGCGCGCCGCGTTAAAAGTGCCGGTGCTCACCGACGTACACGATAAAGATCAAGTGGCCGCAGTGGCCGCGATCGTTGATGTATTGCAGACGCCTGCATTCTTGTGTCGACAAACCGATTTCATCGAGGCCTGTGCTGCGAGCGGCAAGCCAGTCAATATCAAAAAAGGACAATTTCTTGCGCCGCATGACATGGCGCAGGTCGTCAACAAAGCCCGCCATGCCGCCCGCGCAGCGGGTGTTGCCGAAGACATTATGGTTTGCGAGCGCGGAGTTTCTTTCGGATATAACAATCTTGTCTCGGATATGCGTTCGCTGGCGATCATGCGCGAAACCCAATGTCCCGTGGTATTTGATGCGACACATTCGGTTCAGTTACCTGGCGGTCAGGGTAGCTCTTCAGGCGGACAGAGAGAGTTTGTGCCAGTCTTGGCGCGTGCAGCCGTGGCGGCAGGAATAAGTGGTCTTTTTATGGAAACGCATCCGGACCCTTCGAAAGCATTGTCCGATGGGCCAAACGCCGTACCGCTTGCGAAAATGAAAGCGTTGCTCGAGACATTGCTAGACATTGATCGCGTGGTCAAGCGAAATGGATTTTTAGAAACCCAGTTTGCCTAGTGCTGCTCGTCAACCTTAATTTGCAAAATTATTGAATATTTTTATCTTTCAGGAACTAGAGAAATGAGTGCAATCGTAGATATCATTGGTCGTGAAATCCTTGATTCGCGCGGCAATCCGACAGTTGAGTGCGATGTCTTGCTTGAGTCGGGTGCCATGGGCCGTGCGTCAGTGCCTTCAGGCGCTTCGACTGGCAGTCGCGAGGCGATCGAATTGCGTGACGGTGATAAGTCGCGCTACCTAGGCAAAGGCGTCTTACGCGCGGTTGAAAACCTCAACACAGAAGTGTCTGAAGCCTTAATGGGTTTGGACGCTCAAGAGCAGACCTTTCTTGACCGCACGCTCATTGAGTTAGACGGCACCGAAGGCAAATCGCGCTTGGGGGCGAATGCCATCTTGGCCGCTAGTATGGCTGTGGCCCGCGCTGCAGCCGACGAGTCTGGCCTATCTCTTTACCGCTATTTTGGTGGCAGTGGCCCGATGAGCATGCCTGTGCCGATGATGAACGTGATCAATGGCGGCGCACACGCTAACAACACGCTTGATATGCAAGAGTTGATGATCTTGCCGATTGGGGCGACCAGCTTTCGCGAAGCGCTGCGCATGGGCGCTGAAACATTCCATGCACTCAAGACAATCATCAACGATCAGGGTATGTCAACCGCCGTCGGTGACGAAGGGGGCTTTGCGCCCAACGTTCCTAACCACGAAGCGGCGATCCAACTGATTTTGCGTGCAATTGAAAGTGCAGGCTACGAGCCTGGTACCCAAATTGCACTCGGACTAGATTGCGCCGCATCTGAATTCTATAAAGATGGCAAGTACACCTTGCATGGTGAGGGTGGGATTTCCCTTTCATCCAAAGACCTCACCAGTCTGTTAGCGACTTGGTGCGATAAGTATCCAATTATCTCGATCGAAGACGGTATGGCCGAAAACGACTGGGATGGCTGGAAGTACCTGACAGAACAATTAGGTCGTAAGGTTCAATTGGTTGGCGACGACTTGTTCGTGACGAATACCAAAATCTTAAAGCAAGGCATCGATCAGAAGATTGCGAATTCTATTCTGATCAAGATCAACCAAATTGGCACCTTGACTGAAACCTTTGCAGCGATTGAAATGGCCAAGCGTGCTGGCTACACCGCCGTTGTGTCGCACCGTTCGGGTGAAACGGAAGATTCGACCATTGCGGATATCGCTGTAGCAACCAATGCGATGCAGATCAAAACCGGTTCGCTCTCGCGCTCTGATCGCATGGCTAAGTACAATCAATTGTTGCGGATTGAAGAAGAGTTAGCCGAGGTGGCAACCTATCCCGGGCGCGACGCGTTCTACAATCTGCGGTAAAACCGGATTGCTGCAGTCTATGACTGCGGTGAGACACTGAGGTGCTATGCGTCTTTTGTTTGTCGGATTGTTATTGCTGACCAGCCTGATCCAATATCCCTTGTGGATGGGTTGGGGTGGTTGGTTTGACGTCTGGGACTTGCAGATGAAAGTCTCTGATCAACGCACCGTGAATGACGGTCTAGCGAGTCGTAACAAAGCCTTGGCTGCCGAAATCGAAGACCTGCGAACAGGTACCGAGGCTGCAGAAGAGCGCGCACGCTCCGAGTTAAGTATGCTCAAGCAGGGCGAGGTGTTTGTGCAGGTGCTGCCTCCGGGGGTTAAGCCGCCTGAAGTCAAGGGGTCGCCGCCGCGTGCAGGAGTCAAGCCCGCACAAGCACCGCCACCGTCTGCAACACCAGCCCCAGCCGCACGTCCTGCAAACTCGCCGCGTTAAATGCTGCGTGTTAGCCAGGCAGGTCGCTGTGCATCAACACTTTGTACTCTACGACGATAGGAATCAGCCCTGAGGTACGCGCCGCTTTAAGTAGACGCATGTGTGCCCCATATGGCGCGGCGCTCAGCACGCCCATCACCTTGATCGCCGCCCTTAGCCAAGGTTGTTTAGGCACATAGAAATAGGTCAGCCTGAGGTGCAACACCGCGTCAGTGGGTTGCCCAGGATGCGCGGGGGTGAGCAAGGCGCCATGACCTTGAGTCTGTCGTGCGCGTGCATGCGGCAGGGCCTCGACAAAATAGGGTGCCAGACCATGCAGTTGGGTCAACCGAGCATGCTGATGTTGGGCTGCTGTGCTGGCGTAAGTGGGTCGTAGTCCTCGAAGGAGCACTGGGCGCCAGTGCTCCGGGTTTGCGCGTGTGACAGCGGCTACTCGAGCGGCTTCCTGGAG
>CAMBPA010000170.1 GCA_945869355.1 Bordetella parapertussis | reverse complement strand
TCGGATTTCAGTGAGAATGCTGTGGAGGTCTATATTTACAGACTCCGTAAGCGCCTCGAGGGTGTCGGGGTGGTGATTCAGACTGTGAGGGGTTTTGGGTACTCTCTCGAGCTAGAGGACGTACCTTCTTAAATGGCGAAGCATCCGGCGAGGCCTGAGGCGCGTTGGCTGCCGTTCGGTGCATCGGATAGTCTGGCGCGACATTTACTGTTCAGGCTGTTGCCGCCATTGCTGCTGTTGATTCTGCTTAATCTGGCACTGACGTGGCTTGTTTCGCACAAGATTGACATTGAGGACTGGGAGTTGGGTGACATTATTTGGCTGCTGTTGGCTGGGCAGTTAGCGCTAATCGTTGCGCTCGTCGTGGTGGTATTGCGCGGGGTGCGCTTGGGTATGCAGTCGGTGAGTCAATTAGCTGAACAAATTGCCTCTAGAACACCTGAAGATTTTGGCAGTATGCAAATTCCAGGTTTGCCGCGCGAGTTGCAGATTCTGGTTGAGCACACGAACGGCTTGCTTGGTCGAATCAGCGACACACTGACAGCGCAGCGTCGGTTCGTGGGTCATGCGGCTCATCAGCTAAAAACGCCGTTAGCGGGTCTAAAGCTAGAGTCCGAACTCATGTTGGCCAAACCGTTGCCGGAAGATATTCGTCAGCGGGCAGAGCGCATCAAAAATGTGACAGACCGCATGATTCGCATGGGTAAGCAACTGCTTTTGCTCGCCCGAGTCGACCCTGAGGTTAGACCGCAAGATAATTTTGTACTGTTGGATCTGTGTGAGTGGATTCGGACAGTCGGAGCCGATTGGCTTGAGCCGACAAAAGCTGCGGGCATTGCTTTGCAGCTTGAGGCGCCTGATCAACCCGTCTGGGTGGAAGGGGATCCCATTCTGCTGGCGGAAATGCTGTCAAATTTAATCGACAATGCCCGGCGTTATGCCAAGGGTGCAGACTCGATTAAGTTGATTGTGACGTCTACGCCTCCGACTTTATCGGTCGAAGATAACGGCTCGGGTATCTTGATTAATGAGCAGAGTCGTGTTTTTGATGCGTTTTATCGTTCACCAGACGCGCAAGAAGGGGGCTCAGGGCTTGGGCTTGCGATTGTGCGTGAGATCGCGCGTGCGCATGGTGCGTGGTGGAAGTTATTGAGCGGGCCGCAATTAGCCGGTGTACGCGTGACGGTGGTGTTTCCTGGCCCACGCAAGGGTGCGCTCTTTAAACGCCTGGATCGTCTGCAGTCCCTGCATTGATCCAGGCGTGTCGTACAGCGTTACTTGCGACCGGCGCGTGCTTCGATACGCATGCGTAAGGCGTTAAGCTTGATGAAACCTGCTGCATCGGCTTGGTTATAGGCGCCGCCATCATCGTCAAACGTGGCGATTGTTTGGTCAAAGAGGGTGTCTTTTGAATCGCGTGAGACAGTGTAAACATTGCCTTTGTACAACTTAACGCGCACCCAGCCGTTCACCTCTTGCTGAGTCGTGTCGATCAGGGCCTGCAACGCACGGCGCTCAGGTGACCACCAGTAGCCGTTATAAATGAGTGTTGCGTACCGTGGCATAAGATCGTCTTTGAGGTGCGCAACTTCACGATCCAGGGTGATGGACTCGATGGCGCGGTGCGCCTTGAGCATGATTGTGCCCCCGGGAGTTTCGTAGCAACCGCGTGATTTCATTCCGACATAACGGTTTTCGACAAGATCTAGGCGGCCAATGCCGTGTTTGCCACCAAGCTCGTTGAGTTTGGTGAGCACTTGTGCTGGAGACAGACGCACACCGTTTAACCCGACGATATCGCCATGTTCGAACTCTAGGTCGAGGTATTCGGCTTTATCTGGGGCAGCCTCAGGTGAAACAGTCCAGCGCCACATCGATTCTTCGGCCTCTGCCTTGGGGTCTTCGAGATGCCGACCTTCAAAACTAATGTGTAGAAGGTTTGCGTCCATAGAGTAGGGCGCACCACCTTGCTTGTGTTTCATGTCAATCGCGATGCCGGCATCTTCTGCGTACTGAAGAAGTTTTTCGCGGGAAACGAGATCCCATTCGCGCCACGGAGCGATCACTTTGATGCCAGGTTCGAGCGCGTAATAGCCGAGCTCAAAGCGCACTTGGTCGTTGCCCTTGCCTGTTGCGCCGTGGGACACTGTATCAGCGCCAACTTTGCGCGCGATTTCGATTTGACGTTTCGCGATGAGCGGGCGTGCAATCGAGGTGCCCAACAGGTATTCACCCTCGTACACGGTATTGCAACGAAACATTGGGAAGACGAAGTCGCGCACAAACTCTTCACGAAGGTCGTCAATGAAGATTTGTTCGGGTTTGATGCCAAACTTGATGGCTTTGGCGCGTGCGGGTTCGAGTTCCTCGCCCTGGCCGATATCGGCCGTAAAGGTCACGATCTCGCACTGATAGGTGTCTTGCAGCCATTTGAGAATGACCGAGGTGTCTAGTCCGCCCGAGTAGGCAAGTACTACTTTTTTAATATCGCTCATGAGAAGCTCTGCGTAAGTGAAGTAAATCGAGTTTAAAGGTTTGAGAAGGCTGGTTGGGTGTTAGTTAGCTTTGCCTAATAGCAAGAATTCCATCAGAGCTTTTTGGACGTGCAGGCGGTTTTCCGCCTCATCCCAGACGACGCTCTGCGGGCCGTCGATCACCTCTGCGGTGACTTCCTCACCGCGATGCGCTGGAAGGCAGTGCATAAATAGGGCGTCTGGGGCGGCCGCAGCCATCATCTCCTTGTCAACACACCAGTCGGCAAATGCGGTACGTCGTTGTTCGTTCTCAGCCTCATAGCCCATGCTGGTCCATACGTCGGTCGTCACGAGGTGTGCCCCTTTGCATGCGTCGAGTGGATCACTGAACTCTTTTAGTGCGCCCGCGGAGGTACCGGCGATACGAGCTGGTTCTAAGCGATATCCTGCCGGGGTAGAAACGTGCAGCGTGAAGCCCAGTAGTTCGGCAGCTTGTAGCCAGGTGTAGGCCATATTGTTGGCGTCACCCACCCAAGCGACAGTTTTGCCGGCAATACTGCCTCGATTTTCAATGAAAGTGAAAATATCAGCCAATATCTGGCAGGGGTGGAATTCATTGGTCAAGCCATTGATCACCGGGACACGCGAGTATTCTGCAAAGCGTTCGATGCGCGTTTGCTCGAACGTGCGAATCATGACGATATCGACCATGCGTGAAATAACACGTGCGGTATCTTCAATTGGCTCAGAACGTCCCAGTTGGGAATCACTGGTAGTCAGATGGATCACCGAGCCGCCCATTTGATACATCCCAGCTTCAAAGGAGACGCGCGTGCGCGTGCTGGCCTTCTCGAACACCATCGCGAGGGTGCGGTCATGCAAAGGGCGATGTGGCTCGTAACGCTTGAATTTGTCTTTGATAATTTTTGCGCGTTCGAACACATGCAAAAGCTCGTCGCGAGAAAAATCACTGAACTGCAAGAAATGCCGCAACGAATCCGTTGTAGTGGCGTTAGACATAAAGCACTCGATAGGGTTGTCTGCCAACCCCCGACTTGGCTTCGCCCCTGTTGAGGCGGACCAAGCACGGGGCTGACAATTACTGCTCGGCGTTAAACGCCTTGATTAAGGGGACGAGAATCTTGATGAGCTCGTCAGCTTCGGTTTTATTGATCAGCAGAGGGGGCAACATGCGGATGACACGATCACGTGTGACGTTGATGAGCAGCCCAGCCTCCAGGGCGCGTCCCACCAACACGCCGCAAGGCTTCTCGAGTTCAATGCCCAGCATCAAGCCTTGCCCTCGGACTTCAAGCACGCCAGGGGTGCCTTTTAAGGCGTTCTCTAGGCCTGCCTTGAGGTAGGCGCCCACCGTTACCGCATTTTCCAGAAGTTTTTCTGATGCGAGCGCGTCAAGAGTCGCCAGACCAGCGGCGCAGACTAGCGGGCTGCCACCAAAGGTCGTGCCATGGCTTCCGGGTCCGAGCACGCTTGCTGCAGGTCCGCGGGCAGCAATCGCGCCGATCGGCACACCACCGCCCAAGCCTTTGGCAAGGACGACAACGTCAGGCAGTATGTCGGCCCATTGGTGCGCTAACCACTTACCCGTGCGCCCGATTCCTGACTGCACTTCATCAATCATCATCAGCCAACCGCGTTCATCGCAAAGCTTACGCAGGCCTTTCATATAGGCGACGTCCGAAGGGCGAATGCCGCCTTCACCCTGAAGGACTTCCAGTAACACGGCGACCACGCGAGGCTCTTTGTCACCTGCACTGCGCACGGCCTCTAGGTCGTTGTATTTGACCTTCACAAAGCCTTCGGGTAGTGGTCCGAAGCCCGTGCGCGCCTTCTCGCTATCGGTAGCAGCCAACGTGCCTAACGTGCGACCATGCCACGATGATTCCATCGTGATAATGGTGGGCAAATCATTGCCTTTTTTGTAGCCGTAGTAGCGTGCAAGCTTGATGGCAGCTTCGTTCGCCTCGGCGCCGCTGTTGCCAAACAACAC
>CAMBPA010000169.1 GCA_945869355.1 Bordetella parapertussis | reverse complement strand
AACCTTGTCAATGGGCGCCGCTGCCATGAACATACAAAACGCCGCGCATATGATGGGGTTTTCTAGTTACTGGAGCACCGGGTTAGGCAGTTACACCGATGAAGTGCCTGAGGCGCTTGGTTTCGATCCGCTTGACTATCGCTTCGTGGGCTTTTTGGCCATTGGTACGCCTATTAGTCCAGCTGTCCCTGCACAGCGGCCGTTGCCTGAAACATTGACCACGACGTGGCGTCCTAACTGAGTTCGTTAGTTAAAGCGTAGGCTTCTCAGGCGCAAGGCGTTAGCCACCACAAACACACTTGAGCAAGCCATCGCTCCAGCAGCAAATGCTGGGGAGAGTTGAATGCCGAAGCTGGGATACAAGACCCCCGCAGCAACCGGCACGAGGGCTGCGTTATACGCAAAAGCCCAAAAGAGATTCTGATGAATGTTTTTCAATGTTGCGTGCGAGAGCTTCATCGCATTGAGGAGCCCATTGAGATTATCGGAAATTAATACGACGCTCGCGGACTCAATGGCTACGTCCGTGCCGGTGCCGATGGCGATTCCTACATCAGCGGCCGCCAGGGCAGGGGCATCGTTAATACCATCACCCACATAGGCGACGACCTGATTCGCCTTCTGCATACGCTGCAAGCATTCGACCTTCCCTGTGGGTAATACATTTGCGTGAACCTCATCAATTCCAAGCGCGTCTGCGACGGCACGGGCCGTGAGTGGATGGTCTCCTGTGATCATCGCCGTCCGAATACCTGCTGAGGTGATTGCCTGTATGGCTGATCGCGCTGTGGGTTTAATGGGATCGGCGAGGCCAGCGACAGCTACGAGCACACCATCAATCGCGATAAGAATCGGCGTTTTAGCAGAGAGTCCCCACTGATTCATGCGTTCTTGTTGGCTGAGCGGGTTAATGCCTTGCTCGTTCATGTATCGTGCCGATCCCGCGGACACCCAATGACCGTCCACCCGTGCCCTAGCACCGGATCCAGTTTGGGTTTGGAACTCTTGGGCAACGGGGATACTTAGGGTGCGCGCGTTCGCTGCTTGAACAAAAGCACGTGCAATGGGATGCTCAGAGTGCGACTGCATGGCTGCCGTCCAACTGAGAACCGTGTCGTAGGAATACGTTGGGTCGATGATTTCAAACTCTGTGACTTCCGGTTTTCCCGCTGTTAAGGTCCCCGTTTTGTCGAAGGCGATCGTTGTGACGTCGGCTAAACGTTGTAGAGCGTCACCTTGTCTAAAGAGAATGCCTGCTTGGGCGGCACGACCAGTACCGACCATCACGGAAGTCGGAGTCGCTAACCCCATTGCACAGGGGCAAGCAATAATCAACACTGCCACCGCCGATACCAGCGCGTGTGTGAAGCGTGGCTCAGGTCCAAGCAAGACCCATATTAAAAATGTTAAGACGGCACACAACAGAATGGCTGGTACAAACCACGCGGTGATCTTATCCACGACGCCTTGGATCGGCAGCTTGGCACCTTGTGCCGTTTGCACCATCCGGATAATTTGTGCGAGTACCGTGTTTCGTCCCGTATGGGTCGCCTTAAAAGTAAAGCTGCGCGTCGTGTTTAGAGTGCCGCCCGTCACACGATCGCCCAGTTTTTTTTCGGAAGCGATGGGCTCGCCTGTAATCATCGATTCGTCGATATAGGGACAGCCATCTGTGACAATCCCATCTGTCGCAAGCCGCTCCCCGGGGCGCACGAGTAGGTAGTCGCCGGGTTTAATCGTTTCGATTGAGCAATCTATAATTTCTGCATTTGGCATGACAACGTGAGCGGTGCGCGGCTGTAGTCCGATTAGGTGTTGGATAGCATCGCCCGTTCGACCTTTGGCTCTTGCCTCTAGCCAGCGCCCTAGAAGGATCAGTGTGACGATGACCGCAGCTGCTTCAAAATAAACGAAACGCGCATTGACAGGAAGCCACTGGGGCACAATCGTGGCCACGAGTGAATACAGCCAAGCGCTGCCAGACCCTAACGCTACCAGAGAGTTCATCTCTGGAGTGCGATGCCAAAGCGCTGGCAATCCTATTATAAAAAAGCTGCGCCCTGGGCCAAGGATCACAAGTGTCGTCAGTAATGCCTGAAGCCACCAGCTAAGCTGCATGCCGATCGTGTGTTCTATAAGGTGATGGATATCGCTTGACGCATGCGCCCCCATTTCGAGGAAAAACACCGGCAGGGTCAGTGCTAGGGCCAGCAGTAGATTACGTTTCAAGCCGCGTTGCTCAAGGGCGCGTTGCTCGATTAGTAATGCGTCGTCGAAAGAGTCCTTAGTAACGGCTTTAGCGGGATAGCCCGCACGCGTCGCGGCGTCAATCGCATCCCTGGTGATGGCGTTTGGTTCGGTGGGAGAGACGGCTAGGGTGAGTGTGGCCCGTTGCGTCGCTAAATTCACCTGCGCGCGATCGACACCAGGAACCTTGGCCAGTGCTTTCTCCACACGAAGTACGCACGAGGCGCAGGTCATGCCTTCGATATTAAGATCGACCGAGATTGTAAAATCTGCTTTGTTGTCAGCTTTTTCAGCCATAATAAGTACCGATTACTAGATGGAGCTGAGATGATTAAACTTAACGTACCAGATATGTCCTGCGGACAGTGTGTTAAATCAATTACTGCTGCAATTCAAAGCAAGTACAGTTCCACGAGCGTCGTTTGTGATTTGGCGAGTAAAACGGTTGAAGTTGAAAAGGGCCCCAGCGCTCAAGAACTGCAAGACACGCTTCAAGAGGCCGGCTATACCTCAACGCTGGGTTAATTCGATCAGCTGTTTTGCATCGGCAACGACGATATCAACTTTTTCAGTGTCTGAGGCAAGCAGGCGCGCTCGGCCAAAGCGGTCGAAGATGAATACACCCCGACTATGCGTCACGTCATAGACCTCAGTGCTGTCACCAGGTTTAGGTTTTTCAATCTGGTAGGCGACGCGGTAACGTCTCGCGAGTTCGGCAACTTGATTTTCGTTGCCGGTCAAACCGATTGCACTGCTGCTAAATGCTTTGACATAGGCTTGTAGTATGTCGGGTGTGTCGCGATGGGGATCAACGCTAATGAAAACGATTTTTACATCTTTCGCACGATCGCCTAACTGATTCACAACCTCAGTGAGTTGAGCCATGGTCGCCGGGCAAATGTCAGGGCAACTTGCGTAGCCAAAAAAAATGAATACGGTTTGACCAGCAAAATCTTTCTCAGTCACCGTTTTGCCACCGGCCCCTTGTAGAGAAAAACGCAAGTTAGGCAAATGTCCGCTGATGTCATATAACGACCACTTCACATTGGAATCTGAGCAGGCAGCAAGTGTGAATAAAATACTCACGATGCTAGCATGCGCAATGCGGCGAAGTAGGGACGACAATGCAATCATCGCATTGATCCTAGGCTTGAGTTTGCACGAAAGCAGGTGTCATCCCGTGGTGTCGCAGCAGGGCATCAAGCTCCGGCTCGCGGCCTCTGAAAACTCGGAAAGACTCGGCAGCGGGTCGCGCACCGCCAACGGCTAAGACTTCGCGTCTAAAGCGCATCCCAGTTTCAGGGTCTAAGGTACTTGCACTGTTTGAACTATCGGCAGAGGATCTGTTTGCAGCCTCTTCAAAGGCGCCGTAAGCGTCAGCGGAAAGGACCTCGGCCCACTTGTAGCTGTAGTACCCCGCACCGTAGCCGCCCGCGAAGAGATGCGAGAAGCTATGAGGAAATCTATGCCATGCCGGAGGGTTGAGTACGGCCACCTCTTTACGCACGTCAGCCAACTGAGACATCACCTCTGCGATCGAAAGACCGAGGTGTTGCTGGTGAATCAGCACGTCAAAGAGCGAAAACTCAACCTGACGCACGGTCTGCATGCCGCTTTGAAAGTTCTTGGCTGCGGTCATTTTGTCGTACAAGGTTCTCGGGATGGGGGAACCCGTCTCGACATGCGCACTTAAGCTTTGCAGAACAGTCCAGTCCCAACAGAAGTTTTCCATGAATTGCGATGGCAGTTCGATAGCATCCCACTCAACACTAGAAAAAGCGGACACGCCAAGCTCGTCCACTTCTGAGAGCAAGGCGTGTAAGGCATGGCCCGCCTCATGGAAGAGGGTAATCACGTCGTCATGCGTCAACAGGGCGGGGTGCCCGCCTTGGGGTTGCGCAAAATTACACGTCAAGTAAGTGATGGGCAAACGCAGTTCATTGTCTACGCGATGTCTGCTGCGCTCGCTATCCACCCACGCGCCTCCTTGCTTGCCAGCTCGAGCGTATAGATCGATCAAAAGATAGCCAAGTGTTCGACCGTCTTGCGCCTTGACCGAATAGCCGCGTACTTCGGGACACCATCCGCTTACCGGAAACTCGTTGAGCTCAACATGAAACAAAGTCTTGATGACGTCGAACAGGCCGCTCAGGACTCGCGGCTCGGTGAAGTATTGTTTGACTTCGTCCTCGGAATAATCGTAGCGCGACTCACGCAAGCGCTCCGAGACATAGGCGATATCCCACGGTTG
>CAMBPA010000168.1 GCA_945869355.1 Bordetella parapertussis | reverse complement strand
ATAAGCCTGGTTTCGCGTGGCAATCCCTTCATGACACTAGCCCGTTCGATTGTTGGGCAGCAGATTTCTGTCAAGGCTGCAGAGTCGGTGTGGCAACGTTTATTGCTCGAATGCGGTAAACGCCCGACACCTGCCTCCGTTCAAAAAGCCGGATTAGAAAAGTTGCGGGCGGCCGGCTTGTCAGGCCGCAAGGCTGAGTACATACTGGATTTGTCCACACACTTTTCTGAAAAACTCGTCTACCCCAAAAAATGGGCTGCGATGGATGATGAGTCCGTGATCGCTGAATTAACCGCGATTCGAGGGATCGGTCGCTGGACGGCAGAGATGTTTTTGATTTTTAATTTGCAGCGCCCCGATGTGTTGCCGCTCGATGATGTTGGTTTACTCAACGCAATCTCGTTACACTACTTTAGCGGTGAGCCTGTATCTCGTTTTGAGGCTAGAGAGGTTGCCCAGGGTTGGCAGCCTTGGTCGACCGTGGCAACGTGGTATTTGTGGCGTAGTCTAGACCCCGTTCCAGTGGAATATTGATTTAGCGTCATTGTTCAAAGAGTCAAAGAAATATGCGTAATACTTTTTTAGAGTTCGAACAGCCTCTTGGCGAGTTAGAAGGCAAGATCGAGCAACTGCGCTATGTGCAGGCGGATTCGGCCGTTGATATTTCGGACGAAATCAATCGCTTACAGCAAAAAAGTCAAACCTTAGCCAAAGACATCTACGCCAAGCTCACGCCTTGGCAAACATCGATGGTTGCGCGCCACCCGCAGCGTCCTTACACGCTGGATTACGTCCGAGAGATTTTTACTGACTTCCATGAGCTGCATGGCGATCGCATGTACGCAGACGACTTGTCGATCGTTGGTGGCATGGCGCGTTTTAATGGCGCGCCCTGCATGGTGATCGGACATCAAAAAGGCCGTGACACAAAGGAGCGTGCAGCGCGTAACTTTGGCATGCCCCGGCCCGAAGGTTATCGCAAGGCGATGCGCTTGATGCGTCTAGCTGAAAAATTCAATTTGCCTGTCTTCACCTTTGTGGATACGCCCGGCGCCTATCCCGGTATTGATGCAGAGGAGCGCGGTCAATCTGAAGCGATCGGTCACAATTTGTATGCGATGGCGGAACTGCGTGTACCCATTATTTCGACAATTATCGGTGAAGGTGGTTCTGGCGGCGCCTTAGCGATTGCAGTCGGTAATGTGGTGTTGATGTTGCAGTATTCGACGTACTCGGTGATTTCACCTGAGGGTTGTGCATCCATCCTGTGGCGTAGCCCGGACAAGGCTTCCGAGGCCGCAGCCGCTCTGGCGATTACCGCAGATCGTTTGAAAGAATTTGGTTTGATCGATCGGGTGGTCAACGAGCCTGTCGGGGGAGCGCATCGCGATCCCCGCGTAATGGCGCGGTTGTTGCGCCGCTCACTGACCGACGCACTACGTCAATTGTCGGGTATGACCCCTGAGCAACTCATTGAACATCGTCTTGAAAGACTGCTGTCGTACGGCCGTTTTCAAGAGGTGCGCGGCTAGAGGCGTGGTTGTCCGCGACGCCTAACGCCGACCTTGAGTTCGACCAAGCGCTGCAGGATGCGCTTGGTCAGTCGCTCGCAACGCTTCCTAAGCGTTCGTCAGTAGCGGTTGCCTTAAGTGGTGGCATTGATTCCGTTGCACTCGCGCTGGTTGCGAAAGCAGTATGCAGGCAGACGGAACATCCCTTGTATTTCTTTCATGTACATCACGGCTTGTATGCCGAGGCAGATGCTTGGGCTGCCCATTTGCAAGAGCTAGCCCACGATTTGGATGTGCCGCTGTCGTTGCGGCATGTCGAGGTCGCGCAAGATTCTGGTTTGGGTATTGAAGCGGCTGCCAGGCAGGCGCGCTACGTCGCCCTCGCAGACCTGGCACGATCGCATGACGTGACGGCGATACTTCTAGCCCATCATCGGCAGGATCAAGCCGAAACGGTACTGCTGCGTTTGCTTCGCGGTGCGGGGGTGTTGGGCTTGGGTGCAATGCATGCGCAAGCGCTGCGCGGCGATCTGCATCTGTTGCGACCTTGGCTTGATATCGATCGCGATATGTTGGTGGGTCTGACACAAGCCTATGCACAACGCTCTGGATGGCATCCTATTCGTGATCCAAGCAACAGCGATGTGCAGTACGCGCGTGGCGCGCTGCGTACCGAGCTCATTCCAGTGCTCGATCTGCGTTGGCCGGCCTGGCGGCAAACGTTAACGAGGCATGCCAAACAGGCGCAAGAGACCTCGCAAATCCTCGATGAGGTCGCGACGAGTGACTGGCAGACCCTTGAGCCCGATCCTGACGGGATGAGTTTTAGTTTGCAGCGTTGGCGTAGTCTGAGCGAACCGCGTCAGGCATTGGTCTTGCGGTATTGGCTGAATCAGTGCGGCGTAGCCATGCCGGGCGAACGTCGACTGGCCGAACTCATGCGTCAACTCCGTCAATTGCACGCCCTCGGACATGATCGCGAGCTGCTTTGGCAGCACGGCAGCTACCGGGTTCAGTGCGTTCGGGGGCGGGTTTCCTTGTCTTCGGGCTAAAATGGTCGTCTTTGCTCTTGCCTCACGGCATTTTTGCTCACACGATCATGGCACTTATTGTTCACAAGTATGGCGGCACCTCGATGGGTTCAGTCGAACGCATCAAAAACGTTGCGCGTCGAGTCGCTAAATGGCACGCGGCGGGCCACCAAGTTGTTGTTGTGCCCTCTGCGATGTCTGGCGAAACGAATCGACTTCTCGGCTTAGCCAAAGAGCTTTCAGAAAATGCAGATGGTCGCGAGCTGGACATGATCGCTGCAACCGGCGAACAAGCCTCCAGCGGGCTTCTTGCGATTGCCTTGCAGGCGGCTGGTTTACAAGCTCGTAGCTATGCAGGGTGGCAAGTTCCGATCCGCACCAACTCTGCCTTTACCAAAGCGCGCATCACCGCAATTGACGATAAACGTATTCGCGCAGATCTTGATGCCGGGCGTGTCGTCGTCGTGACTGGCTTCCAGGGGGTCGACGATGCAGGACACATTACAACGCTCGGTCGAGGTGGTTCTGATACTTCCGCGGTGGCGGTGGCAGCTGCGTTAAAGGCCGATGAGTGCCTAATCTACACAGACGTGGATGGTGTCTACACCACCGACCCACGTGTCGAGCCGGACGCGCGCCGCCTGAGCGTGATCTCTTTCGAAGAAATGCTTGAGATGGCTTCACTAGGGTCTAAAGTTTTACAGATCCGCTCAGTTGAGTTCGCTGGCAAGTATCGCGTACCCACTCGCGTACTGTCATCGCTCACCGATCCCGATCTTCCGCTAGACGAAGAAATGCGTTCTGGCACCCTGATTACTTTTGAGGAAGACGAAAAAATGGAAGCAGCCGTTGTTTCAGGCATTGCCTTTAGCCGCGACGAAGCCAAAGTGACCTTGCTAGGTGTCCCGGACAAGCCAGGCATTGCGTTTGCAATTTTGGGCCAAGTCGCCGATGCCAATATTGACGTAGATATGATTGTTCAAAACCAGTCAGTCGATGGCACAACAGACTTTTCCTTCACGGTCCATCGTAACGAATTTGCCCGGGCCCTAGCTGTGATCAAAGACAAGATTGCGCCGTCCGTGCATCCTCGTGAAGTCTTGTCAGACGACAAGGTCGCAAAAGTGTCGATCGTGGGTATCGGCATGCGTTCGCACGCCGGCGTAGCAAGTCTGATGTTCAAGACGCTTGCTCAAGAAAACATCAATATCCAGTTGATCAGCACGAGCGAAATTAAGACCTCGGTCGTGATCAGTGACAAGTACATGGAGCTGGCGGTGAGGGCGCTGCACAAGGCCTTTGGTTTGGAGACGGCCCCTGCAAAAAAGGCCTAATCTAAGAATTGCTAGGGAAGGGGCTAGCCATGCTAGAATCCGGCCTTGGTTTGGAGGCGTGCCCGAGCGGCTGAAGGGGCTCCCCTGCTAAGGGAGTATGTGAGCTAAAACTTGCATCCAGGGTTCGAATCCCTGCGCCTCCGCCAGAAGTAAATATAAGCCATTGATAATAAAAGATTATTTTTAAATCTAATAATCTTACCCCTGTTCTTACCCCTAGTTTGATTTTAACGATTGCTCAAAGTGGAGTTCATTCGCTGAGCAAAGCCTGACGTTAATCATTTAGTTGCTCGCGGCAAAAGAAAGGAAGTTGGGGGGTAGCTCCTGCCGATTCCTCCCCACGCTGACCCCACCGTACCCCCACCCCCGTAAATCGACGGCTTCACTGTGCAGACCTATGCACAGTATTTTGCTCAAACGATACCGTTCGGGCTTCGCCCTCGGGGTCAAATTTGGTCGGAAACTGTTCAGCCGTGACTGGCGAAACACCCCCCTTTGTTTTCTGTGTAAAAAAGGGTGGGGTATATTTTTTTCATTATGTTCAGGTCTGACTGTTCGGGAATTTTGATGCGGGCGTTAAAAAGCCACCCGAATGAAGGTGGCAGTCTTACGCAAACTCCAA